>CAIRCR010000493.1 GCA_903877065.1 uncultured Pseudomonadota bacterium | reverse complement strand
ATTTTGATTGCATCGCATGACATTTCACTCATTTCAAAACTGCATCATCGCGTTTTAACACTTGAACACGGACAGCTACTTTCAAGCTGACAAAAAAGTTTACAATTTAGGCGGATTTAACAATCGGTAATGTTATAAAAATTGGAGTGGGTAATGTTGGGTTTATCAATTATGCGATTTAAGAAAATGAGGCTAAAAAACCATGAACAATCAAGATAAAACAAATAATAACCAAGAAACTATCTCAAACGTGCGTGCGATGTTGTCGCGTCATCGTTTAGTAGAAGGATTAGTGCGAAAACAAAATTTAGTCGAATTGCAACGCATGATTGAACAATTTGATACGGATTCAATGGCAAAAATGCTAGAAACGTTTTCTCAAGAAGATCGCCAAGTTATTTGGGATTTAATTCCAGACAGCCAGAAGAATGATATTTTAGTTGTGATGTCGTATGACATGAGAGTTGAACTAGGAGCTGATTTTCGCCAGCGTAATCGGAACATGGTCATTCGTGTTTTTGATTTACATGAGGGTCTATTACGCCAAATTCCCATCGAAAGCAAAGCTGATTTAACTGAAAACGTAAAACCAGTTTGGATTGATTTAGTTATACCCGAAGATGAGCATTTAAATTGGGCGAAAGACGTTTTTGACGTTGATTTACCTAATCCCAAAGACTTAACCGATTTAGAAACCAGTGCGCGGTTTTATGTTGAAGATAATGGCGAAGTGCATTTACATTCTGATTTTTTACTGGATAGAAAAGACGAATCTCGCAATGTTGCCGTCGCTTTTGTATTGAAAAAAGACACGTTATTTTCAGTACGCAGTGAAGAATTACCCGCATTTCGATTACAACGTTTACGCGCTCACGCAGAGGCGGATTACATTTTAGATGCTAAAGATTTACTTCTCGATTTATACGCTGCTGATGTGGAATATTCGGCAAACGCGCTGGAAGATATTTACACCGAACTCGAAGGTGTTGGACGGCAGGTGTTTAAATCCTATATGACCGACGAAGCCGCAGCAAAAATCCTTGCCAATATTGCCGAAGAAGAAGATTTAAACGGGCGTATTCGTCGTAATGTTTTAGATACGCGCCGAGCGTTATCGTTTTTAATGCGTGGAAAATTTTTATCTGAAACGCAACATGAAGATATACGCGAAATTTTACGCGACATTGAATCACTTGATGGACACACCTCGTTTTTATTTAACAAAATTAACTTTCAAATGGATGCAACCGTAGGTTTTATTAACGTCAATCAAAACAAAGATCTTAAACGTCTGACCGTGATTAGCTTGGTATTTATGCCGTTAAATGTTATTGCTGGGATTGGAGGAATGTCCGAGTTTTCGATGATGACGACGGGGATTCCTTGGCAATTGGCTTACAGTGGATTGTTGGCGGGGCTGGCATTTGTTTCTTGGCTTATGTTTATGGGCGTGCAGTTTTTTGAACGCCGTAAAATAAAACGCTTATCAATGGGAAGTGCTAAAGCATTATAACTGTGAGCTTTTGGTTGATTGTTGCAACGTCTGGGCGAATGCTTGCAAAAGCGGCACGACGTGAAGGTTATGATGTTTTAGTGATTGATTGTTATGCCGATGTTGACACGCTGCGATATGCTGAAAAAGTGATTCGTGTCGATTCGTTTTCAATTGAAAATTTAACTGCCACGCTTGATGCGTTAAAAAATTACAGCATTACTGGCGTGGTTTATGGCAGTGGCTTTGAAACTTGTGTTGAAAGCCTAAGTTTTTTACAAAGCCGTTTTTCGTTAGCGGGCAATTCACCAACTGTTTTTGAACGAGTAACGAACAAAAAAGAGTTTTTTGCCGCACTTAAAACCTTAGAAATTCCTTACCCTGAAACTCATTTTTCTTTTCCATACAAACAAAAAAATTGGTTATCTAAACCCCTGAAGGGGCAGGGTGGTGTGGGTATCAATTCGCAAAAAACGGATATTTATTGGCAACATTATTGTGAAGGTCAAGCGGGTTCGGTTTTGTTTTTAGCCCATGAAAAAAACGTGACGGTAATTGGTTTTCATCGTCAATGGACGCAAGCTGTCGGAAAAAATGAATTTTTATTTTCAGGGATTTGTCACGACAAAATGCTGTCAAAAACTCACCGAACGTTAATCGAAAATTGGCTACAAAAATTGGTGAAGTATTTCGATTTATCGGGCTTTAATTCGTTAGATTTTATTCAAACTGAAAAAAGTTGTTTCGTTTTAGAAATCAACGCACGTCCGTCTGCAAGTATTCAACTTTATGACTTTCCCATTTTTTCTGCACAAATTAAAAAAAATTATTCTGTTCAAAAAAAGAACGTCATTGAATTTACGTCATTTCAAATTATTTACGCTTCGCGCTCGTTAATCATTCCTAAAAATTTTAATTGGTCAAAAAACTGCCAAGATTTACCACATCCAGGCATGATAATTCACAAAAATCAGCCTATTTGCAGTATGATTACGCACCGCAAATCTCAAGCCGACGTGGTTTTGACGATGCAAGATATGAACAATCCACAATTAGAAAGGTCTTTAATTATGAAACAAGCCAGTGTAAACAAACTCTCACAACCTTTAGTTCAACAACTTATCGATAATTCGGCAAAATTGCGTGTTGGAATCGACGTTTTAGAAAACGGTTGCAGAGTCATTGATGCGGGAATTAACCATGTTGGTGGACTTGAAGCGGGTCGAATTATTGCCGAAATTTGTTTGGGAGGAATGGGGACTGTAACAATTAGTCATAGTCCATACACCACAAATTGGCCTTTATCGGTAAATGTTCACACGGGAAATCCCGTGTTAGGTTGTTTGGGCAGTCAATACGCGGGCTGGAGTTTGTCACACGAAAAGTATTCCGCGCTCGGATCGGGACCAGCACGCGCAATGGCAACAAAAACAAAAGACGGTCAGAGCGTGCCTGTTGAGGATCTATATCAAGAATTGGCATATCACGACAACGCAGATACCGCGACATTAGTGATTGAAAACGATGCTATTCCACCATTAGCAATTATCGAAAAAGTTGCGGCAGCGTGTGACGTTGCCCCCTCAAAATTGACAATTATCGTCACGCCAACGAGTAGTTTGGCTGGTGGTGTTCAAGTTGTGGCAAGAGTTTTGGAAGTTGCTATGCACAAAGCTCACGCACTACATTTTCCGTTAGAAAATATTATCGATGGCAGTGGTTCTGCACCAATTTGTCCACCCCATCCAAATTTTGTCAAAGCAATGGGACGAACAAACGATGCCATTTTATTCGCGGGACAAGTTCATTTATTTGTGAAAGGAAGTGACGAAGCGGCTGAAAAATTAGCAAAAGAATTACCCAGTTCAACATCAAAAGATTATGGCAAACCGTTTGCCGAAATTTTTAAAGCCTGTGATTATGATTTCTTCAAAATTGACGCAATGCTATTTAGTCCCGCGAGTGTAATAGTTACGGCTGTTGATTCGGGGAAAACGTTTCGCGCAGGTCAACTCGACAATGCGCTTTTAGATTTATCGTTTTCATGAATAAAACTAAGTAATTTTCCCCTTAAATCTAAATACCGTGGCACTTGTTACTTGAATCTAACTTGGCAAACTCAACTCGCAAGTGCGTTCACTGATTTTCAAACATTGTGTGATTATTTAAAACTTTCGCTCAATGACTTAAATCTTTCGCCCGATGCAGCACAATCATTTCCGTTGCGTGTGCCGTTAGCGTTTGCGTCGCGTATCGAAAAATCAAATCCGCATGATCCGTTGTTGCGTCAAGTTTTGCCGATTGGTGAAGAATTAAACCAGTACGCAGGATTTAGCGACGATCCCGTTGGCGATTTGAATGCGGTTAAGCAAATAGGTGTTCTGCACAAATATCATGGACGTGTTTTGTTAATTAACACGGGAGCTTGTGCAGTTCATTGTCGTTATTGTTTTCGGCGTAATTTTCCGTATGCCGATTTACAACTCAGCAAACAACAAGAAAATGACGTAATTCAAACGCTTCAAAACGACAGTAGCATTCAAGAAGTCATTTTAAGCGGTGGCGATCCGTTGATTTTAAGCGATGCCAGATTGGCGCGATTATTTGATGGCTTAGAAAAAATTACGACGTTAAAACGCATTCGGATTCACACCCGTTTACCGATTGTTTTGCCCGATAGAGTAACTAATGAATTGCTGGAAACGTTCAAAAATAACCCAAAAAAAATCATTGTTGTCGTGCATTGTAATCATGCAAATGAAATTGATGACGACGTGGCGCAAGCGTGTCAGCGTTTAAAATCAGCGAACATGACGCTATTAAATCAAGCCGTTTTGTTGCGAGGCGTGAACGATAACGCAACGGTGTTGTGTGATTTGAGTGAGCGATTATTTGACGTTGGCGTGTTGCCGTATTATTTACATTTTTTGGATAAAGCGACTGGCACTGGACATTTTCAAGTTTCTGAAAATGAAGCATTGAAATTATTAACGGCTGTGCAAAATCGCTTGTCAGGTTATTTAGTTCCGAAATTAGTTATTGAGCGGGCAGGGGAGCTGTCAAAGCAGTATTTATAACTCTCAAAGTTCAATGACCTGTTGTGGTCACATATTACTTATACTCTACTGGTGTGGTAAAGTTTGCCACGAACAAAAAACGCCGTAAGTTTTGCGTTATTTTTCAGTCAAAAAATAAAAATTATGTTTCGTAATTAGGAGAGTTAAAAATGTTTCAACTTCGTTCATTAGTTACCGCTTTGGCGTTATTGGGTTCTATTTCAATTGCCAATGCGTGGGAAGTTTTACCGACTCAAGCACCTCAACCATTGGATAATCCAAGCACACCTGAAAAAATTGAATTGGGCAAAATGCTTTATCACGATCCGCGTTTATCTTCGACAGGCACTGTGTCTTGTGCGTCTTGCCACAATACCATGTTAGGTGGTGAAGATAATCGTGCAAATTCAATGGGCGTACAAGCTGAACTCGGTGGACGTAGTGCGCCAACCGTTTGGAATTCAGCGTTTAATAAAGTGCAATTTTGGGACGGGCGTGCCGCAACTTTAGAAGAACAAGCCGCAGGGCCTGTGACCAGCCCCGTTGAAATGGGTATGAAAAATTGGGATGAAGTTGTCGCACGTTTAAAATCTATTTCAGGTTATGAAAAAGCGTTTAAAGATGTTTATGGCGAAAATACGATTTCTAAAGACAACGCAACCAAAGCGATTGCCGCTTATGAACGCACGCTAATTACGCCAAACAGTCCTTACGATAAATTTGTTGGTGGCGACAAATCGGCATTATCAACACAACAAATTCGCGGAATGGAAAAAGTCGCTGAACTAGGTTGCACAAGTTGTCATAGTGGCTCGGCATTTAACGGCGCAGGCACTTTCCAAAAATTCCCAATGATTGCAGATGGGTATTTGGAAGCAAAATTCCATTTCACCAAAGATAAAGGCGTTGCGGAAGTCTCTAAAAAAGCCGAAGACGAACATTTCTGGAAAGTTCCAACGTTACGCAATGTGGCGTTAACTGCACCTTATTTTCATAACGGTTCAGTTGCAACGTTAGATGAAGCGGTAAAAATTATGGCAAAAACACAGTTGAACAAAGAATTGGCGAAAGATGAAGTTGCCAATATTGTGGCATTTTTGAATGGTTTAACGGGGGAATTTCCAAAACAAACTATGCCAACATTACCACCAACATTTGGTAAAACGGTAAACTAAGCATCGAAAGGTGGACGCGAATCAATTCGGGTTCACCTAGATTATTCCCGACTAATTTAGTGTAGAATTATGTCGTCGTTTTAATCGATTTTTTAATTCATTTTTATTTTCATTATTGGAGTTATTCATGAGCGTTTTAGTTGGTAAACAAGCCCCAGATTTCACAGTTCCAGCAGTTTTAGGCAATGGTGACATTGTTGATTCATTCAGCTTTTCAGAAAATACAAAAGGCAAATACGCGATTGTATTTTTCTATCCATTGGATTTCACATTTGTTTGCCCAAGCGAATTGATTGCTTTAGATCATCGTATGGACGAATTTACAAAACGTAATGTTGAAGTTGTTGCGGTATCTATTGATTCACATTTTACGCATAACGCATGGCGTAACACGCCTGTTAATCAAGGCGGCATTGGGGCAGTGAAATATACAATGGCGGCTGATTTAACCCATTCGATTGCAAAAGCGTATGACGTAGAAGTTGAAGGCTTTGGTGCGGCTTATCGTGGCGCGTTTTTGATTGATACAACAGGCAAAGTACGTCATCAAGTGGTTAACGATTTACCATTAGGTCGTAACATTGATGAATTAGTGCGTATGGTTGATGCGTTGCAATTCCACGAAGAACATGGCGAAGTTTGTCCAGCGGGTTGGAAAAAAGGTGATGCTGGCATGAATGCAAATCCAGCGGGTGTTGCCGAATACTTAGCAAATAACGCGACCAAATTATAATTTGGCTGTTAAACAAAAGGCGCAAGGTTTTAACATCTTGCGCCTTTTGTGTTTTTAAGAATTATCGCGTTTGGTATCGACTAGCAATTTTTGACGAATCAATACTGCACCGACTGTTGCAATTACGGCTGGCAAAGTCGAAGCAATAACACGATTTTCCGTCAACGTATCAGTGAGTAAATGTGCCGCTTCCCACGTTATTCCAAAACCAATCAAACCAATAATTGCCCATTTAAACGGTTCTTGAGCATTTTCTTTTGCGGTCTGATAAAACCAAACTAACATGACAACTGCTGCAATTTTTGCTAATAACATTTTCACCTCCTTTTTATTCTTTTTATGAGTTTGAAATCATAGCATGACGTTAAAAAAACCGCCCATTGACTTTGATTTTGCTTATGCTTTATTGACGTGGTTTGACACGCACGGACGAAAAGATTTGCCGTGGCAACAAGATAAATCACCGTATCGCGTTTGGCTGTCTGAAATTATGTTACAGCAAACACAAGTTGTTACTGCTATTCCGTATTTTCAAGCATTCATTGCCAAATTTCCGACAGTTGAAAGTCTTGCCGCCGCACCGCTTGATGACGTTTTGCTGAGTTGGGCAGGTTTGGGTTATTACGCCAGAGCGAGAAATTTACATCATGCCGCGAAAACTATAGTTCAACTGGGTTATTTTCCGAATACGTTACCCGAATTGTTGGCATTATCGGGTATTGGAAAATCGACAGCAGGTGCGATTTTGAGCATTGCTTTTCAAAAATCACAGCCTATTCTCGACGGCAATGTGAAACGCGTTTTAACTCGCTTTTACACCATTTCAGGTTGGACAGGATTGCGTGAAATTGAAAATAAGTTGTGGGAATTGAGCGAAAAAATTACGCCTTCAAAACGTTGCGACGATTATACACAAGCGATTATGGATTTGGGCGCAACGCTTTGCACAAGACGAAATCCACGCTGTGAAGATTGCCCGCTGTCGAAGGCTTGCGTGGCGTTTTCAACACAAAGCGTTGCCACTTACCCATCACCAAAAGTAACGAAAAAATCACCTGTTAAGCAAACACTTTTTTTAGTTCTTCGTAATGAACAAGGGCAACTTTGGTTAGAACAGCGTCCCGTGAAAGGGATTTGGGGTGGATTGTGGAGTTTGCCCGAAGTTGAAACGATAGAACACGCGCAAGCGTGGTGTGAGGAACTACATTTAACGATTCAAAGTCAACGTTTTTTACCAACAGCGCGACACACCTTTTCACATTTTCATTTGGATTTTACGCCGTGTTTATTTGAGATAACTGCGACAACAGACGAACATTGGCATTCACCCCAAAATTGGCAAATTCGTGCGTTACCCGCACCGATTAGCACACTTTTAAAGCAACTTATGACAGAGGAATTTTTATGACACGAATGATTTATTGCTCAAAGCTCGGCTCAGAAGCTGAAGGTTTAGATGCACCGCCTTTTCCAGGCGAGCAAGGCTTGGAAATTTTTGAACATATTTCAAAAGGCGCGTGGAAATCATGGTTAGGTCAGCAAACTATTTTGATTAACGAAAATCGATTGGCGAGTTTCGACCCAAAAGCGCGAGCATTTTTAGCAGCTGAACGACGTAAATTTTTATTTGAAGGCAATAACGAAAAGCCAGAAGGTTACGTTGCTCCCGTGAATGCTTAAAATCGTTATCATCGTAAAAGCCTCGATTCGCATCGTCGTAATCGAGGCTTTTTGTGTTTTGGGAAAAACACTGTTGTGAAATCCGCAAAAATTTCTTCGTTTTAATACGAATACCAAAACTTCAAATTTAAGGTGGTCAAATTCTAAATCGTCATCAATCCTGCTACAATCAGCCCTCGAAATCGAATGATTCAGACAATAAAAATTTAAACAAATTTAAAACTTTAATTAGGAAACAAGATGAAACGCTACACTGGCTTAATCGAAAAATACCGCTCACGTTTACCCATAAGTGACAAAACACGCATTATTAGTTTAGGCGAAGGAAACACACCGCTGATTGAACTTCAAAACATTCCGAAAATGATTGGCAAAGACGTGAAAATTTACGTCAAATTTGAAGGTTTAAATCCAACAGGTTCATTTAAAGATCGCGGTATGACAATGGCGGTTACAAAAGCCGTTGAATCGGGCAGCCAAGCCATTATTTGCGCGTCAACAGGTAACACATCGGCGGCGGCGGCAGCTTATGCAGTTCGTGCAGGCATTCAAGCATTTGTGCTAATTCCAGAAGGTAAAATTGCGCTTGGCAAATTGGCGCAAACGTTAATGTATGGCGCAAAAATCATTCAAATCAACGGTAACTTTGATCGCGGCATGGCTTTGGTGAAAGAAGTTGCTGACCATGCGCCAGTCACTATCGTAAATTCAATCAATCCGTTCCGAATTGAAGGACAAAAAACTGCCGCGTTTGAAATTGTCGATGAATTAGGATTTGCGCCTGATTACCACTGTTTGCCTGTCGGTAATGCAGGAAACATTACCGCTTATTGGAAAGGCTATAAAGAATACTTCACAGACAGAGTTTGCCGAAATGCACCCGTGATGTGTGGTTATCAAGCCGCAGGTGCCGCTCCGTTTGTTGCAGGTGCTATGGTTGATAATCCTGAAACGGTTGCAACGGCAATTCGTATTGGGCATCCGCAATCGTGGGATTTGGCGTGGAATGTACAAAAAGAATCAAATGGTTGGTTTGATAAATTTACCGATGAACAAATTTTAGCCGCACAAAAAATGTTGTCGCAATTTGAAGGTGTATTTTGTGAACCCGCCTCGGCAACTTCATTGGCTGGCGCATTGCACGATATTGGCACGGGAAAAATTCAAGAAGGTAGCACTATAGTTTGTACGTTGACGGGTAATGGAATTAAAGACCCAGAAATTGCTATGTTGCAATGTGCAGATGCAAAACCCGTCACGATTGACGCAAGTTTGGATGCGGTAAAAAAAGCGATTTTAGATAATTTATAATACTGTTTTCACGCAGAACGTTCGCAATGAACGTTCTGCGATTTTCGAGTTTATTTTTTACTTTCAAGCATATTTTTCAAATTAGCAAACGGGTTATGTGAACCCATCGGCGCATTTGTTTCGCTCTTCCCCGCACTGCCAAAACGTGTTTCTTCGTAACGCTGATGTTCGTTATCGTGGCAATACAAACACAATAATTCCCAATTACTCCCGTCTGCTGGATTGTCATCGTGATTATGATTACGATGATGCACGGTAAGTTCAGCCAAATTCGTGTTCGTAAATTCTCGTGTACATCGTCCACAAATCCATGGATACATTTTTAACGCTTGTCCACGATATGATTGCTCACGTTCGGTTTGATTTTTGCGGGCATCGGTGACGATTTGATTGAGTTTATCTTGATTTAACGCAACTTTTTTAATGCTCATAATTCCTCCGTATTTGATTCAAGTTTTACAATTTCTAAGGTTTCTAAGTGTTTCCAACGATTGATAATCATGCAAAATAGTTCGGCTGTTTTTTCAGCGTCATATAACGCAGAATGTGCTTTGTCGTTTTCCCATTTAAGACCTGCGGCTTGAGCGGCTTTTGCCAGCACAGTTTGCTGATAGGCTAATCCGCCTAATGTCGCGGTGTCGAACGTGCTAAAGGGGTGAAATGGATTTTTTTTGAGTTGTGAACGATGTGCGGCAGCGTTGACAAAGGCAATATCGAATGCGGGATTGTGTCCAACTAAAATTGCTTTTGTGCATTTGTTTCGCTTAATTGCTTCTCTAATCGGTTTAAAAATCAATTCTAAAGCCTCTTTTTCTTCAATTGCCATGCGAAACGGATGATAGGGATCAATGCCAGTGAATTTTAATGCCGCTGGGTCGAGTTCCGCATTTTTAAACGGCACAATGTGACTCGCATAACGCTCGGTCATGACTAAATTACCTTCGCTATTCAACTCGACAATAACAGCGGCAATTTCAAGCAAGGCATTTTTTTTGGGGTTAAAGCCTGCTGTTTCAACATCAATCACGACGGGAAGATAACCACGAAAGCGTTTTTCTAAGGGAATTATTGACGTTTCCATCGGGTAAAAATCTCGTTGCAATGAAATAAAAAAAGCCTGCCACTCGATGCAAGCCACTATCTGTGCTATGTTACGCGAAAAAACCCTTTGAATAAAAGATAATAGCAATAGCGGAGATTTTATGTCACAAAAGAAAAAAGTATTGGCGCGTTTAATTAGCGCAATGTTGGCAACATCATTAGTTGCGTGTGCGGGTGTCGTGAAAGATGAGCGCGATCCGATAGAAAATTGGAATCGTGGTGTTCAAACATTTAACGATCATGCGGATAAGTATGTGCTTAAACCCTTGGCAACAGGTTATCGTTGGATTACACCTTCTTTTGTTGATACGGGAGTGACCAATGTATTCAGTAACATTAACGATATTGATGTAACAATTAACGATTTATTGCAATTCAAATTGCATCAAACGGGTTTAGATGGTTCTCGGTTTTTGATTAACTCTGTTGCTGGAATAGGCGGTTTAATTGACGTGGCAGAAATGATTGATTTACCTAAACACAAAGAAGATTTTGATCAAACGTTAGGTGTTTGGGGTATTCCGAGTGGTCCTTACATTGTGTTGCCGTTTTTAGGATCTAGTTCACCGCGTGCAATTACAGGGCGGGTTGGTGATGCCGCAATGAATCCATTGAATTATGTGGGTATCGGTCTTCTTGGTTTGAAATCGGGTACAACAGCAAGTGCAATTAGCAGTGGCAGTAACGCACTCAAAATATTGGATGTGCGTGCCGATCATTTGGGCGCTGAAAAAGTCTTCAATGAAGCTGCAGAAGATCACTATCAATTTATTAAAAATTCGTATTTTCAACAGCGTGATTATTTGGTTAATGACGGAGAAGGCGCAAATCATGACGACGTTATGGATATTACGAAATAGTTTTTCGTTCTTTTCATAAAGCGTTAATTTTTGAGATCAACTGATATCGCGTGTTGATCTCACGCTAGATTTTAACTATTGAGATTTCACTATGGCACATTTCTTTGAACTTATATTTGAGTTGTTATTTGAGTTAATTGAATTATTAGAACCTTATTTACTCGTCACCACCATTTTTTTTATTCCATTCACCATAATGGTTACGTCTTTACCAAAACGATTTTTTCAATATGAATTTATACAACATCTTTTACCGACGTTATTTGCCAAATATGAAAGCAAAAAATCGATGTTAGATCGTATTAACGCAATGACTCAAAATTTGATGATTGTGATTTTGATGGTTGATTTATTTGGATTAGGACATTTCTTTTTCGGCAGTCACGGTGGTCATGGTGGTCACGAAGGTGGCTCACATCATGAAGCGAGTGGACACGGTGAAGCCGTAGGTGAACACGGTGAGGCGGCAGGTGAACATATTAGTCAGCACGGTGCAGAAGCCGTCGGCGAACACGCTACAGCACAACACTAAAATTTTATGCCTGAATTACCCGAAGTCGAAACCACTGGACGTGGCATTGCACCACATATCGTAGGTAAAACCATTGAAAATGTCATTGTGCGACAACGACAATTACGTTGGTTAATTTCACCTGATTTTGAAATCAATTTACACGCAGAAACAGTTGAAAGCGTCAAACGTCGTGCAAAGTATTTGCTGATTAAAACGCAATCTGGTTCGTTAATTGTCCATTTAGGAATGTCTGGGAATTTACGCATCGTAAGTCACGTTGCACAAACAGATAAACACGATCACGTTGATATTATTTTCGATTCAAATACCGTGTTACGTTTCAACGATCAACGTCGTTTTGGTGCGTTGGTTTGGGCAACTGGTGATGTCATGAAGCACCCGTTATTGCGTGATTTAGGTGTTGAACCGTTATCTACTAATTTCACCGCGCCACAGCTATATCACTTAGCACGCGGAAGGCGTGTTCCAGTGAAAACGTTTTTAATGAATGGAAAAATTGTTGTTGGCGTAGGTAATATTTATGCGAATGAAGCGTTATTTATGGCAGGAATTTTACCGACACGCCACGCGGGTGATTTGTCGCTGATTGAATGTGAAAAATTAGTTGATTGCATTCAACAAGTCTTAAAACATGCCATCGAACAAGGCGGCACAACCTTGCGTGATTTTGTCAATGCAGACGGCAAAGCAGGTTATTTTCAACAACAATTACACGTTTATGGTCGCGCTAAACGCCCCTGTTCACAATGTAATCAACCGTTACAAGAAATCCGACTTGCTAATCGCACCACGGTTTTTTGTTTGCAATGTCAGAATTAAAGTACATTTTTAAATGCTTAAATTGATGAAGGTTTATGGTTTATGAAAAAAATATTGGGTTTATTCGTGCTGTGTTTTTTGATTTCAGGCTGTAGCTCTGAAGCAAATTCTGCCGCTGAAGAAAAAGTTACCGTAAACATAGAAAAAAGAGAGGGGATTGCTTACGCTAATGGCGAAAAAAAACCTTTTACGGGTGAGTTTCAAGGCTACTATCGCAATGGTTACAAAAAAGCTGAAATTCATTTTAAAAATGGCAAACAACACGGTATGGCAAGAATGTGGCATGAAAATGGTAATCTCAGTCATGAAGCCAATTTTTATGACGGCAAGCTCGAAGGCATGGCAACTGAGTGGTATGCAAACGGTGAAAAAAATAAAGATCGCTTTTTTCGAAATGGTAAATTGATTGGGTCATCAGATTAATTTTTTGATGCTCTGCCTAACTGTCAAAAAATAAGCACTCGCAATTCAACATAATTTTACTTTTACCTCTACATTAGGTTTTCAATGCAACACATACCCACTAAAAAATTACATGAGCATCTTTATTTACAGGTTTTAACGGCAATTATTTTTGGCGTGTTTCTGGGCTATTTTTATCCCGATGTGGCGGTCTCGTTAAAGCCATTTGGTGACGGTTTTATCAAGCTGATTAAAATGATTATTACGCCTATTATTTTCTGCACCGTCGTGACTGGCATTGCGGGAATGCAAGACACAGAAAAAGTCGGTCGTGTTGGGTTGAAAACCTTGTTATATTTTGAAGTCGCTAGCACGTTTGCGTTGATTCTTGGTTTGATTGTGGTTCATGTTTTAAAACCAGGTGTTGGTATGAATATCGATGTCAGTACCTTGGATACGACCAGTCTTACAACTTATACAGCCACAGCGAATGCGCCTCACACGATTGCGGATTTTTTGTTGAATATTATTCCAAGTAGCGTGGTCGATGCCTTTGCGAAAAACGATATATTGCAGGTATTATTGATTTCATTATTATTCGGCTTTTCATTGGCATCGATGAAAGAAACTGGTGCGGAAGTGGTTGGTTTGATTCACAAAATGTCACAAGTTTTATTCGGTATTGTTGAAACAATTATGAAATTAGCCCCGATTGGTGCGTTTGGTGCAATGGCATTTACGATTGGAAAATATGGTGTGGCATCATTGATACCACTTTTAACGTTGATGGGCGGCTTTTACCTGACGTGTATTTTGTTTGTATTCGGTGTGTTGGGCTTAGTCGCGAGTGTAACAGGATTTAGCATTTTCAAATTCATTCTTTATCTGAAAGAGGAATTGTTTATTGTGTTAGGCACGTCATCTTCAGAATCGGCGTTGCCGCGTATTATGATGAAGCTAGAAAAATTGGGTTGTGCAAAATCAGTTGTTGGATTAGTAATTCCCACAGGCTATTCGTTCAATTTAGATGGCACGTCCATTTATTTAACGATGGCGGCAATTTTTATCGCTCAGGCAACAAATACACCGTTGACATTGACGCAAGAATTGTCGTTGTTGGGTATTTTATTGTTGACTTCAAAAGGTGCAGCGGGTGTAGCAGGGAGCAGTTTTATTACACTGGCGGCAACGTTATCTGCCTTTCCAATTATTCCAGTCGCGGGATTGGCGTTGATTTTAGGCATTCACCGTTTTATGTCAGAAGCGATGGCTTTGACTAATTTAATTGGTAATGGCGTGGCAACGGTTGTCGCCGCAAAATGGGAAGGTGAACTTGATGAAAATCAAATGCACACCGTGTTAAACAAAACCAATTTTTAAAGGTATGCTTAAACAATTAAACAAACCGCTCATTATGGGCATTCTGAATGCTACACCTGACAGTTTTTCTGACGGTGGAAAATTTAATCAACGTGATTCTGCTTTACAACACGCACTTCAAATGATTGCTGAAGGTGCTTCAATTATTGATATTGGTGGTGAATCAACACGCCCAAATTCTGACCCCGTAACGGAGGAGGAACAAATTAGACGTGTCACACCAATTATTAAAGCAATTCGTGAATACAGCGACGTTTTAATTAGTATAGACACAACCTCGAGTGACGTTGCACGAGCCGCTTTAAATAATGGCGCAAATATCATTAACGACGTTTCCGCTGGGCAAAATGACACACAAATGTTTCCCATCGCGGCACAGAAAAATGTACCGATTATTTTAATGCACGCGCAAGGCACACCTAAAACAATGCAAGATAATCCATATTACGAAAATGTGGTGCAGGAGGTGATTGCCGATTTAACACAACGAACTATTCAAGCAATGAAAGCGGGGATCAAAAAAGAAAATATTGTGTTGGATGTCGGCATTGGTTTTGGTAAACGCAAGGAAGATAATTTGAACTTATTGGCACATTTAGCGGAAGTGGTTGCGCTTGGTTTTCCTGTTTTGTTAGGTACAAGTCGTAAGCGTTTTATGGGGGTAATTTGTGACGTGAAGTTCCCCGAAGAATTAGTTACCGCTACAGCTGTCACAACTGCGTTAGGTGTCATGTCTGGCGTGCATTTATTTCGTGTTCATGATGTCAAAGAAAACAAACAAGCTCTTGAAGTCGCGTGGGCAATAAAAACACTTTCTTCACGCCAGGTTGAATAGGCTCCTAAACGTTGACCTCACTCACGTTTTATACTCAAAAATTTCATACCAATCAGTTCAATAAAATCGGTGACTTCCTCTAGCTCAACATTGAGATTTGTCATGACTTCAAGAGAAACCTTAATCTCGCTACGGTCTGGCATCACAATGATGCAATTTTCGTAAACAGTGCCTATCGTCAAAAAATAACAAAATTCTTGGTTGCGATTAAACATTGAACAGCCCGATAAACTAACATCATACAAATTTAATCGAATCAAATTGCTGATATCGTCATCAGGCATTGCGGATAAAGATTCGCGTTTTGTTACGGTATTTTTTATTACGTCAATTGCTGTCGTATATTTTTGTTTGTACTCTGCGGTGGAATTTTGTGTGGGTTTAGGAAGTCTTATTTCACAAAAACTAGAATGTGTAGATGGTATTTTTTTACGAAAATATTTGCGCCGATTATGCCAATACAACGAATTTGGAATATCCATCACAAAGGCATTGCTACTTTCGTGAATTATTTTTTTTATATTTACACCGATGAACGATACTTGGGTATCACGAAAGAATGTATTAAATTCAACATACGGCTGGCTAGTCATTTTTTGATTAAATTGTTCAGTTGCATCAAAGTTCAAAATCGAAGTCTCACCATCATGGTCGATGACCACAATAGAACTAATTGTCAGAGTATTTGCTTTCTCATCAATTGCAATAAGATTCGTCGAAAGGTTATCTTTTTCACCTAAATCAGCACTCAAGACACATTTATTATTAACAAGTGTGAGCAACTTGCTAATTATCAATTTTCGATCGTGCAATGTTGATGAGTCATTTTTATTCATTGTCATTACGAAGTCCTTAAATTAAGTTATTTTTATAATGCGAAGCTTTCCCCACAGCCACACATTGCTTTCACATTGGGATTATTGAATTTAAATGCGGCATTCAAACCATCTTTACGGTAATCAATTTCAATGCCTTCCAAATAGGGTAAATCTGTTTTTTTTACAACAATTTTTACGCCGTACGTTTCAAAAATTTGGTCAATATCCTCATCAGGCTCATCAACATAATCTAAAACATAGGCGTAACCTGAACAACCTGATTTTTTGACAGCTAAACGTAAACCTAAACCGCTGGCACGTTTGGTAAGTTGTTTTTGAATTTGCTCTGCTGCACTTTCTGTTACTGAAACGGACATATTTTTAAAATCCAAATGGGGTGATAAGTTCTATAAATTCTAACACTTCGGCGGGTGTATTTTGGTGGCTAAGACTAACACGAATAGCTGTTTTTGCTTGCTGGAGCGAAATTCCCATTGCCAATAAAACATGACTAGGTTCTGTTTCGCCGCTAGAACACGCCGATCCACTCGACACACAAACACCTCGTTGATCTAATTTGAGTAAAACCATTTCACCATCAACGCCGTCAATACCAAATAAAACAGTGTTTGGTAAACGCAGGGCGGCTTGGGAAAAAAGGGTAACTTTTGAGAATTGTGCGAGTTTGTTTTCTAACATGGTTCGCAATGACAACATTCGTGTTTGTCGAGCATCTAATTCAGCTTTCGCTAATTCAGCCGCTTTACCAAAACCAACAATTGCTGCGATATTTTCAGTTCCTGAACGGTAATTTTGTTCTTGTCCGCCACCTAAAAGTAAAGGCGAAACCGAAGAAACGGATTTATCGACAATCAATGCACCACAACCTTTTGCGCCGTAAATTTTATGGCTAGATACGGACATCATTTGAACACCAAGTTTTTTAAATGAAACGTGTATTTTTCCGACCGCTTGCACGGCATCGGTATGAATAATAATTCCTTGTTCATTGAGTTGTGCGGCAATATCTGAAATAGATTGAATCACACCCGTTTCATTATTTGCCAGCATTATAGACACGAAATCAGGACGTTTTTCGATCAATGCGGTAATCGTTTGAGACTCAATTAAACCATCACGATTCACAGCAATAATTTCTGGATTGTAGTGTTTCGCAGGTTCAGAAACTGACGGATGTTCTACAGCGGAAATGACCACACGTCCAAATGCAGAATTGATTGCTAAATTATTTGCCTCCGTGCCACCGCTGGTAAAAATGACTTGTGATGGTTGCGCGTCAACCAACTCAGAAACTTGTTCGCGTGCCGTTTCAATCGCACTTTTAGCAATACGTCCTAAACGATGCACGCTTGATGGGTTGCCGTACATCATTTTCATAAAAGGCAACATGGCTTCAAAAACACGCTCATCGAGTGGCGTTGTCGCGTTATTATCAAAATAAATCATAACTTTCTTATCTCGTTCAGTTTGAATCTAATCTTTACGCACTTATCCAAAAACTAGAAAACGATCCGCTAGAATAGTGGCATCAATCAACTGACCTAAACCACCCAAGCGAAAACCTGCCGCGACATTGTCGGGTAGTAAACCACGTCGTTGCGCTGCAGAAATACATACCACTAAATCTAAATTATGTTTTAGCGAAAGTTCAGTCCAGTAGTTAAATATTGAAATTTCATCTTCAGGCGGATTTGCTGATTTAAAAGCATGATAAATTCCATCGTGATAAAAAAAAATACGATAAATTTCATGGTTTTGTACTAAAACATCCACCGCAAAACGATAGGCTGTCAGACTTGCAGACGAATGATAAGGACTGGAATTTATTTGTAGCACGAATTTCATAGTGACTCAAAAAATGCGCGATACGAAAAAAAAATCGTTATCGCGCAAAACTAAAAATTGATTAGGGGTATTACTTTTTGATTTTACTGATCAAAAAGTCCCACAATGATTTCAATAAGGGCAGGGCAGTTGCAACGGCTTGTACGCAAATGAAGTGCTTAGTTTTTTTGAATAAATCAAAAATAAAGTCAGCAATTTTACCAATCGTTTCAGAGTGTACGTTGTCACGCCATTGTAAATAGTGCATCCCTAAACCACTTACAAAAACAGGCTTATACATCCACATTTCGAGTAGTGAAACGACCCACATATACACAAACGATGTACCCATACCCATACCCGCAAAAATGACTAGCATTGCAAATGCAGGATGAATTTTAGTGAGCCACCATGACAAAATGTCTGCAATTAAGAACACATAAGGCATACCAATCGCGACACATTTAATTTTTGTTTTCGTTGTTTCAGCAAAACTAAAAATAATACCGACAAACATGAAAATAAAACTGATGCCGAATAAATGAATATGAGAAATTCGCGTTAAAGAGGCAAAAGTCGCGCCTGTGTCTTCGGCACTGGCAGCTTTTATATTCTCAAATTTTGAAAAGTCAGGTAAACCGCCTGCATCTTTGTTGTGACAAATTACACACTTGTTGTCGATGATTTTTTTGACACCATTATCAATGTAATCGTCTTTATCTGCACCGTCACGCACCCATTGAATAATATCAAAGCGTTCTTGATCGGTGGCGTTGTCTTTCATCGATCCGTTAAGTTTTGTTTCAAGTAATGTACCAGAACGGTTGCCGTAGTAACTGTAGACAATATCGTCAACAGAGAGACCGAATTGACCATCAGCCATACCATGAGTGAATAAAATTTGAATTATTGCAAATAAATAACCAACAGCAACGGTACAAAGATAGCCAGTAAATAAAACTTTTACAGGTGTATCGTGATCCTTAAGTGGAATATATTTTGGTGCTGCTTTGGTAGTCGCAATAATGTCATCAATTTCTTCTGGAGGTGGAACGTAAATTTGAGTCATTTTTAAATTAGATAGTTAAGTTAAAGGGCGGTTTGTATTTTAACACTAGACTGATTTAGGTACACCGTGAAAATCAAGCAATTAGCTAGTTTTAAATTGGCAATAATAATTTCACATAATTGTTATTATGTTAAATAAATGAAGTGGCATCGTAAAATGTCATGCAGTAACGGTCATTAAATATATCAAAAAATATAACCTGTTGATTTGCATTATCACGGTAAATTAAAACTACAAAACGCTACAGGTTGCGTTTATTTCGTAGATATAATTCACGCCCCGCACCCTACGATATTGAAAATAACCCATGACTAAAACCGCTAAATCAATTCCCTCTTTTAACGTCGTTCACACTATTCCATTTCAATCTACATCAACGGATATTTGGGATACAAAATATCGACTTAAAGATAAAGATGGTTCAATTATTGACCAAACAATGGATGAAACCTACCAACGTGTTGCGAAAGCCCTTGCTGAAGTCGAGTTAGATACCGAAAAAAAACAACATTATTATCACCAATTTTTGTGGGCATTACGTCAAGGCGCAATTCCCGCTGGTCGAATCATATCTAATGCTGGCGCGTTAGAACATAAACCATCAACATCAACTATAAATTGCACAGTTAGCGGCACAATCCATGACAGCATGGACGATATTTTGGCAAAAGTACATGAAGCTGGATTAACACTCAAAGCAGGCTGTGGAATTGGTTATGAATTCTCAACTTTACGCCCTAAAAATGCTTACGTTTCTGGTGCTGGTGCCTATACGTCAGGACCTTTGTCGTTCATGGATATTTACGACAAAATGTGTTTTACCGTGTCTTCTGCTGGTGGACGACGTGGCGCACAAATGGCAACGTTTGATGTTGGACATCCCGATATCATTGATTTTATTCGTGCAAAACGTGAAGATGGACGTTTACGTCAATTTAATTTGTCATTATTGATTACGTCCGAGTTCATGAATGCGGTCAAAAATGATTTGATTTGGGCATTTTCATTTCCTATCACCACAAAAGAAATTGAATGGGACAATTTAGACTTAAATAATTCCGAGCAAATTTTGTGGCGAGATTTACCCAATAAAGATGATTATGTGACTAATGAAGCGGGGTTATGCGCGTGTCGAATTACGAAAACTATGCCTGCAAGACGCTTATGGGACATTATTATGAGTTCGACTTATGATTACGCAGAGCCTGGTTTCATTTTGATTGATAAAGTGAACGAAATGAATAACAACTGGTTCTGTGAAAGCATCAGAGCCACAAATCCATGCGGTGAACAACCTTTGCCCGCTTACGGCAGCTGTCTTTTAGGATCGATAAATTTAACTGGCTTCGTCATAAAACCCTTTACGACCGAAGCGACTTTCGATTGGGGAAATTATCGCAAAACTATTCAAATTTTTACGCGAATGTTAGACAACGTTGTTGAAATTAACGGTCTTCCCCTGCTTCAGCAACGTGAAGCAATTTTTAACAAACGCCGTCACGGTATGGGCTATTTAGGTTTAGGCTCTACCTTAACTATGCTTGGCATGAAATACGGTGATGTTAATTCGATCGAATTTACCGAAGAAGTTACAAAAGTATTAGCCGTCGAAGGCTGGAAAGCTGGACTCGAATTAGCAAAAGAAAAAGGCTCGGCACCAATTTTGACAAAAGACTTTAAAGTCACCAGTGAAATGCTACATAAACGCCCCGAAATGATTGAAGATGGTTACAAAATCGGTGATGAAGTGCGCGGTAGCGTTTTACACGCAAAATACAGCCGTTATATGCAGCAATTGGCAGAAATTGAACCAGAATTAGTCACACAATTAGCTGAAATTGGCGCACGTTTTACACATCACAGTTCAATTGCACCAACTGGCACAATCTCGCTTTCACTTGCTAATAATGCAAGCAACGGCATCGAACCGAGTTTTGCACACCATTATTCACGCAACGTTATTCGAGTAGGCAAAAAGTCAAAAGAAAAAGTAGATGTTTTTTCCTATGAATTACTTGCTTATCGTGAACTTATCGACGCGAAAGCAATGCCTTACAGTGATAAGCCGTTACCCGATTATTTCATTTCGTCCGACACAGTCACGCCCAAACAACACGTTGACATTCAAGCCGCCGCGCAAAAATGGATTGATTCATCTATTTCTAAAACAGCCAATGTGCCAACCGATTATCCTTACGAAGATTTCAAACATATTTACCAATACGCTTACGACAAAGGTTTGAAAGGCTGTACGACGTTTAGATTTAATCCCGAAGTATTTCAAGGCGTATTAGTCAAAGAATCGGATTTAGAAAACACAACTTATCAATTTACGCTTGAAGACGGTTCTGTTGTTGAGTTCAAAGGCAATGACGAAATTGAATACGATGGTGAAAAACACAGCGCGGCGAATTTATTTGATGCTCTCAAAGAAGGCTATTACGGGAAACTGTAAATGAAATTACACATTAAAAACGGCAAGTTAGTTGACGCGACAAATAAATTAGATTGTGTGGGCGACCTTTATATTGAAAACGGAAAAATTGTTTCAACTAACGACGAACCACCAAATTTTCACGCTGAGAAAGTGATTGATGCAACGGGACAAATTGTTTGTGCGGGATTTGTCGATTTGAGTGTCCGTTTGAAAAATATCCCAGAAGAAACTGCCGTTGCTGCAAGTTCTGGTGTAACAACATTTTGTGTGCAACCCGATATTTCACCAATTGTTGATACGCCCGAAGTGGTTAAACATTTGAAAGAATTAGCCGATCTTGCAAATTATTCATCGTGTTATTTTATTGGTGCGTTGACGCAAAAATTAGACGGCAGTGAACTCAGTTCGATGTTGTCACTTAAACAAGCAGGCTGCATTGCGGTCAGTAACGGTAATTTTCCAGTAAAGAATTTACTGATTATGCGGCGTGCGATGGAATATGCGGCGAGTCATGATTTGTTATTTATGTATCGCCCAAATGAATTTAGTTTAAGCAATGGCGGTTGCGCTCATGAAGGAGCAATGGCAACACGTTACGGTTTACCAAGCATTCCTGAAGCCGCAGAAACCATCGCGTTAGAACAATGTTTAGAGCTGGCTGAATTGACAGGTTGTCGTGTTCATTTTGGGCAATTAAGCAGCAAACGAGCGGTGATTAAATTACAACAAGCGAAAAAATATGGTTCGACAGTGAGTGCTGACGTTGCCATGCACCAGTTACATTTGACCGAAAATGATGTTGTGTCGTTTGACAGCAATTATCACGTTTTGCCACCATTGCGAAGTGTTCATGACCGAGATTATTTACGCGTGGGCTTACTCAGTGGCTCCCTTGATGGGATTTGTAGCGATCATCAACCACACACTATTGATGCAAAGCTGGCGGCATTTCCTCAAACAAAAGCAGGAATTTCAACGTTAGAAACACTCTTGCCGCTGTTGTTGAAATTAGTCAATCAAGGTTCTGTTGATTTAGCACAGGGGCTTGTGTTACTAACAACCAATCCCGCTAAAATTTTAGGATTAAACACAGGTTCATTAACGATTGGGTTGTCTGCGGATATTTGTATTTTTGACCCGAATTTGGAGTGGCACGTCAATTCAAAAAATTGGCGTAGTGCGGGCATCAATACGCCGTTTTGGGGGCAAGCGTTAACAGGGCGTGTCACCCACACGATACAAGCAGGAAAAATAATTTTCACACGTGTTTAGCAAACATAACATCCCAAACACCGTGTCCCAGACGAATACCGCGCCGCTCGAATTTTGTGAGTGGTCGGTAATCTGGACGTTCACAATACGTCTGCGTTGGACTTAAATTTTCAAAGACGGTCGCACGATTCAAAATTTCCAGCATCCATTCGGCATAATTTTCCCAATCAGTTGCAGCATGAAAATAACCATTTGTCGCTAATTTTTGCGCTAATAACTCAATAAAACTGTCACGCACAATGCGGCGTTTGTAATGTTTTTTTTTGTGCCATGGATCGGGGAAAAATAAATGCACACCCGCCAAACTCCCGTTAGCCACGCGCTGTTCTAAAATTTCAATTGCATCATGACAATAAATTCGTACATTTGTTAATTGCAATTCTTCAATCAACATTAACAAATGCCCTACTCCCGAACGGTGAACTTCAATACCGAGATAATTTTTATCTGGATTTTCAATCGCCATTTTTGCCAAACTATCACCGTTGCCAAAACCAATTTCAACAATCAAAGGCGCGACACGTTCAAAAATTTGGTTGAAGTCAATTTCATTTTTTGGATTCAGACAATAACGTTGTGCATAATTTTCTAACGCAAAATTTTGTCCTGGTGTGACACGTCCTTTGCGCTTCACAAAACTGCGAATACGCGGTGGTTCAATATTTTCAGATGTCATAAATTTATAAAAATAGATAAACGTAAAAAAGTGGCATCTGCCAACTGTGTCACCACAGCGGCAAATGCCACTTCATGAATGGAGCGAAAGCGTAATTAACGAAATTTAGAACGTGTTAACGAAATCATCAACCGTTAGGGTTTTAACACCTGTTAAAGCCACGCTAAATTCTGGTTCAACACTTTCGTCAGTGCTAACGTATAAAACACCTTTTTCAAACCATACCGTGTTGGTCGCATCAAAATCAGCAACTTTCAAATCAGTTGACTTGATAAATCTTACAGTAACATCTGTAGTCGTTTCGCTACCACTCACTGTGTCATTTATCGAGCTACCACTCACTGAATCGGCTGCTGAACTGCCGCTCACGGAATCGGCTGCTGAACTGCCGCTCACTGAATCGGCTGCTGAACTGCCGCTCACGGAATCAGCTGCAGAACTATCAACTACAGTATCTGTTGAAGTATCAATGCCAAACAGTTTTGACAAGTCAATTTTATCGCCATGTTTGAAATCTTTGATGGTATCACGATCAGCAGCAGTAATACCGCTATCAGAAACATCATTGAAAGCAAATGTGTCATTGCCTGTTCCGCCAGTGAGTGCATCTTTACCTTCACCACCAATGACCGTGTCGTCGCCCGTTCCACCGATTAAGGTATCGTTGCCCGCACCACCGTCTAACGAATCGTTATCGGCTCCACCATCGATTGAATCGTTTCCGTCATCGCCAGACAACTCATCATCGCCTGCTAAACCAAGCAACTTATCGTTGTCATCGCCGCCACTCAATGTATCGTTACCAACACCACCATCTAAGGTGTCTTTGCCTGCGCCACCATCTAACCAATCATCGCCTGCACTGCCTTTCAAACTATCGTTACCTTCAAGACCTTCGATAGTGTCATTACCAGCAAGTCCATCAAGTTTATCGGCTTTAGTTGTTCCAGCTAAATTGTCATCTTTAGCAGATGGTTTGCTTGATGTTGGTGTACCTTGTCCGCCATTCTGACCACCTTGCTGTCCACCATTCTGACCACCTTGCTGTCCACCAGTTTGACCGCCTTGTTGTCCACCAGTTTGACCACCTTGCTGTCCACCAGTTTGACCACCTTGCTGTCCACCAGTTTGACCGCCTTGTTGTCCACCATTCTGACCACCTTGCTGTCCACCAGTTTGACCGCCTTGTTGTCCACCAGTTTGACCGCCTTGTTGTCCACCAGTTTGACCGCCTTGCTGTCCACCAGTTTGACCACCTTGCTGTCCACCAGTTTGACCGCCTTGTTGTCCACCAGTTTGACCACCAGTTTGACCACCTTGTTGTCCACCAGTTTGACCACCTTGTTGTCCACCTTGTTGTCCACCAGTTTGACCGCCT
>CAIRCR010000492.1 GCA_903877065.1 uncultured Pseudomonadota bacterium | reverse complement strand
GGCATTCCAAGTTTAAAAAAAGCAATTATCGACAAATTCAAAAACGATAACGGTTTGGAATACAACGCAAAACAAATTTTAGTTTCATGCGGTGGAAAACAAAGCTCATATAATTTGACACAAGCTCTTTTGAACACGGGCGACGAAGTGATTATTCCCGCGCCTTATTGGGTTTCATATCCCGATATGGTGTTACTCGCTGACGGTGTTCCCGTGATTATTGAAACCACGCAAGCACAAAATTTCAAAATTTCGCCCCAGCAATTACGCGCCGCGATTACTGACAAAACCCGTTTGATTTTTATCAACAGTCCGTCAAACCCTTCAGGCGTTGCGTATTCGCTAGACGAATTAAAAGCGTTAGGCGATGTGCTTGCCGATTTTCCAAATATCGTGATTGCAACCGATGATATGTACGAACATATTCTTTGGGAACAAGGCACGTTTGTGAACATTTTGAACGCGCACCCGCAGTTTTACGACCGCACGATTGTTATGAATGGTGTGTCAAAAGCCTATTCAATGACAGGCTGGCGAATCGGTTACGCGGCGGGCTGTGAAAAATTGATTGAAGCGATGTGTACAATTCAATCTCAAAGTACATCAAATCCAACTTCAATTTCACAATATGCCGCTGTTGCCGCGTTAACGGGCGATCAATGTTTTATTCGTGAAATGTGTGTTGAATTTAAAAAACGTCACGATTTTGTTGTCGCTGAATTAAATTCGATTGACGGTGTGAAATGCTTGCCAACTGACGGCACGTTTTATGTTTTCCCGAATATCGAAAAATTGCTCGAACGTTTAGACGGTATCGATGACGATTTGGCTTTTTCGGATTATTTAATCGAAAAAGCAGGTGTGGCAGTCGTTCCAGGTTCTGCGTTTGGAACAAACGGACATATTCGCCTTTCCATTGCGACAAGTATGGATAATTTAAAAAATGCGCTAGAACGCATTAAACAAGCCATTTAACAACAAAAGGCGATTTTTAAAATCGCCTTTTTTTATTTTTGAAAATTTTGGAATTTATGATGAGAAATATCTTTGTTGCTTTATCTCTAACCTTTGCGGCTGTCGTATCGTTGCCCGTTCAGGCAGAAACAATACAATTTGTGCATCCGCACGCCGAAACGCACAACACCGTAACTTGCGTGAAAGCAACAGAAACAGAAATCGCCGCGTTATTTGATGAATGGAATGCCGCATTAGCAACTTTAAATCCTGAAAACGTATCTTCTTTATATGCTCACGACGCGGTTTTGTTGGCGACTGTTTCAAATAAACCGCGTACAAATCATGCAGAAATTGAAGACTATTTCGCACATTTTTTACAAAAGAAACCACAAGGTAAAATTGATTCACGCATGATTAGTATCGGCTGCAATACCGCTTCAGATACGGGACTTTATACATTTACGCTGCATGATAAACACGGTAAAAAAACAAAAGTGGAAGCAAGATATTCGTTTGTTTATGAATATGACGACGATCAATGGTTAATCGAACATCATCATTCATCAATGATGCCTGAAAAAGTAGGGCATAAAAAAATCCACTAAAAATAAACCACCACTTATTAACGAGGAGCTATCGCAATGATTCACAAGCATATTGCGTATTACAAAAAAAATTTTAAAAACGATGCACCCGCATCATTAGTTGTTTTTTTAGTTGCCCTGCCGTTG
>CAIRCR010000491.1 GCA_903877065.1 uncultured Pseudomonadota bacterium | reverse complement strand
CTGGCGGGATTGCACAGGCTTTTTATGGTGGTGTTCCTTCGGCAATAGCTGAAACATCGTTGTCGATTCTTGATGAACAGTTGAGAGCGGTGACGGTTGAGTTTATGAAAAAATTTGTATTTCGGTAAAAATTACCACTTCAATTCAGGAAATAAGTTATGACCAATAAAAAAATAACAGCAGAAAAGGCTTTTTTTATCAAGCTAGGTGGTAGTGGCGAATGGGAAGAAAGCTGTATAAAAACAGACAATACTATTCGACTTGGATACAACGATATTTCTCACGAAAATTGTATAAATGGAGAGTGGGATAAAATTCGTACAGATTTTAACAATACAGATAATGGTGCAATTACAAGACATATCAAACAGATAGAAAACTTCTATACTGCAAGTGCTGACACACTTTGGGTGACTTTTTATAAAGACAGATTATGGTGGTGTTTTTCAGATAAAAAAATAAGTCAATTACCTGATTTGACAAAGACTCGACCAGTAATTGATAAATGGCATGATACTGATATAAACGGAAAACCACTCATTAAAGGACAGCTCAGTGGTAAATTGCTAGCTGTTCAAAGTTTTCGAGGGACTATTTGTACCATTAAAGAAATAGAGTATTTGAAACATAAAATAAATGGTACTTATGAAAAGCATGTTGCCAAAGCAGTAGAAGCTGTCACCAATCTAATCACTGCGTTAATTCCCATTATTCAAAATTTACATCCAAAAGATTTTGAAATTCTTATAGATTTAATTTTTAGACATGGTGGTTGGCAAAGAACAGGTGTTGCAGGTGAGGTCGAAAAAGATATTGACCTAGATTTGCTCTCTCCAATTACAGGTGAGCGTATTGCTATTCAAATTAAGTCGATAGCTAATTATCAGACCTTTGCAGATTATCAAGCGAGATTTTCAGATATGGAAAGTTATGCCCGCTTCTACTTCATAACACATTCTCCAGACGATAAATTGAAAAATATAAAATGTGAAAATACCAATATGGAATTTTGGGATGTTGAGAAAATAGCTAAGTTGTCAGTGCAAAGTGGTTTATCTGATTGGCTGATAGATAAAGCATCTTGATTAAAAAATTGACAAACAATGCCTAATCAAAGACTTCAATCTTCATTCAAATGGATTCCGCTTCATCTTAGAAATAGCGGTTTTCCACCTCGCAAACATGATATGAGAATGCCAATTTTTTGGCTTACTCGAAAAGGAAACGACCTCTTTTTTGTTAATGATTCCGATGAAACGCTAGATTTGGTAACAACTGAATCTGGCAGTTTTCAAACTTGTGATGATGCTGTCATGGGAATTTCTAGCGATGAAGGTTATCGCTACAGTGATGTCAAACCGCATGAAGCTGTCAAAGTTGAAGAATACGATGATTTTTATGATACGGATTTTCTCCTTCAGGTTTCGATATTTGTTCAATCTAAAACGAGAGGCAATTTTTTGATGAGAACATTGCCACAAAAAGGCGGTGTCAGTGAACTTGTTTTGTTTTGGGAGACTGACGAAACGGGCAAAATCGTTTATTTTGAAAAGGAATGAATATGAAAAAGAATCTGCCGTATTTGAATCAAGAAAGATTGGATTTTATTTTCAATGCGGTTTATGAAAATGTTGAAACGATGACACAACCAGAATTCGATAACAGTAGTGATGATAGCAAGTTGAAATGTCT
>CAIRCR010000490.1 GCA_903877065.1 uncultured Pseudomonadota bacterium | reverse complement strand
GATTTAGGTACAATCAAAACGGTCGTATTGTCATCGGTTAAGACAAACACCATTTCGTAAAAGTCATGATGCTCTTCAACAAATTCAAAGCTAGGGGCAAAATCGTCATGAGGATAGACAGCATCACTGAACCAACTCGTGACAATGGGGCAGCCTGTTGCTTCTTCCAACACATCAATTGAATCAAATGGTTCAACTAAAATGAATTGTGCATCAACATATTTCTGATTACTTAGCTTTTGCATTGTTCGCACTCCAATCAGTAAATTCATAAGGAAGATCAACTTCTTCAGGCTTCAAGGCGAGTGTCGTTTTCTCCCATTTGTACCAATTGGGTTGAATGTAATGCTTACCATCATCCCCAGTTTTCAATAGGGATTCATGACGCAGTACAGCTAAAAGAAAGCCGGCATTGTTAGTGGATTTGCTGTCAAAGGCAGAACGGAATACGCGAGAACTCACAGGCTCTTCCAAGCCTTCGACACATTCAAAAATACGCTCATACGACACAATCTCATTGGAGAAATGACCACCATCGTCATTCTTTTGCAGTACAAGGTAGAGCTTTTTGTTGTGAACGATTAAGCGGTAATGAATAAGACCATTGCCACGGAGTTTCTGAGCAGTGGATGATTTTAAAGATTGAACTTTCATAATGATTTCCTTTTTTGAGGACATAAAAAAAGCCTGATTAACAAGCCAAATAAAGTGATTAAAACTAATGTAAATTTATTTCATAAAGGTACCTTCTTTTCAGATTTTTAAAGTTAAACAGCGAGTTAAATTTTTGTGCTTTGCTAGCGACTTGGCACGCAAAATCGCCGGCATCACAGGTGTAATAGCCGAGGGGCGGTTGGCACGTCTGGGGGCATTTATGCGCGAATTTTGGCCATTCAGAGGGGCGTGCGCGGTGCCAGTTTTAGTGCAGCGGCAGATTTTTTCGGTGCAGGGCGAATTTTGCCACTATGGGCACGAGACGGCACAGCGCGATGAGGGACATCACTGGTGGAATAGGTAGGGCGCGATCGGCGCAAGTGGGCTCATTTCTGCACAAATTTTTGGCACACAGATGAGTCGTTTTGGGGCGCAGTGCCCCGATTTTTAAAGAGTGAATCGCAACGAAAAAAATCGGCCACTTTGGTCGCGAGATGACACGTAGAGACAGCGACATGACAGGTGCAACGGCACAGCCACGGTTGGTGCAAGTGGGCTAGTTTATGTGTGAATTTTGGTGGCTCACAGCGGACCGTACAGGGCAATTTTGTCGTAACAGAACGCGTCAGCGGTTTAATACATTATTAATTTTTTCATAAAGCGTTTCAGGTGCAATATCAGCGCCATTTTCCCACGCAATAGTCCCGCCATCAATCATCGCTGATTTGAAAAGTTGAATATCTTTTAACGGCTGAAATATCTCCCATTTGTTGATGTATTCGGAAAAATCAACATCACCACAAGATCCATCATCAAAGGCTATCTTAAAAATAAAATCTTGTTGGT
>CAIRCR010000489.1 GCA_903877065.1 uncultured Pseudomonadota bacterium | reverse complement strand
GCAGAATTGAAAGACAAGATTCTTGGCGGGTTGCTTACTAATGATGAGCTAGGGGTTGATTTAACCAAGGTGAGCGAAATTGATGGCGCGGGATTACAACTGCTGGTGATGGCAAAGCAAAGCGCGATGGCTTTAAAGAAAACGTTGCTCATTATCGCTCATAGTCCAGTCGTGGCTGAACTGGTCGATTTATCGGGTTTATCGAATTTTTTCGGTGATCAATTACTCATGGTCAAACAGAAGGAAAAATTATCATGACTTCAAAAAATCCTGATATTCCAGATGAATACCTACAAACCTTTGTTATCGAGTGCAGAGAATTACTCGAACAAATGGAAGACGCGTTGTTAATTGTAGAGCGTGATCCCGATCCTGAAATTATCAACGCTATTTTTCGCGCAGCACATACCATTAAAGGCTCGGCAGGGTTATTTGGTATTGATTATATGGTGGAATTTACCCATGTTGCTGAAAGCGTTTTAGATCGTGTGCGGAGCAGTGAAGTTGTGATTGATTCTGTCTTGGCAGCCTTATTTATTGAAGTGCATGATCACTTAGGTACATTGGTAAATCATGTTGACGACGGTACGTTCCCCACTGCCGAAGTTTCACAGCGTAGTCAGCGTTTAATTACACAGTTAAAAACCTATTTGAATGAGCCAGCCACGCATGAAGCAGATAATCATTCGAGGCAAATGTCAGATGTCATTCTCAAGCCCAAAATGGAGTTGGTGCAAGGCGATGGTGTTGAAACGGATTATTGGCACATATCTTTGCGTTTTGGGACAGAAGTATTTAGGAACGGTATGGATCCTTTTTCTTTCGTGCGTTATTTGTCGTCCATCGGGAAAATTATGCAACTGGTGACAATCATTGACACCATTCCCACTGCTGACGAAATGGATCCCGAATCGTGTTATTTGGGATTTGAAATCAGTTTTAACAGTGATGCCGATAAAATCACCATCGAAAACATCTTCAATTTTGTGCGTGATGACTGTGTCATTCGCATATTGTCGCCACACAGTAAAATTTCCGAATACGAACGTTTAATTTTGGAATTACCTGAACAAGAAATGCGTTTAGGTGAAATTCTGGTCAACTGCGGCTCGTTAACACCGACAGAATTAGACAGCATCTTGAGTATTCAAGCAGAACATGATGAAAATGTTCCCCTGCAACCGATAGGTGAGGTTCTGCTTCAACAAAAAGTCGTCAGTCCTCCCGTTCTTGAAGCGGCATTAGAAAAGCAAAAACACGTTAAAGACACCAAAAAAGCCGAAGCCAATTTGATTCGCGTCGATGCCGACAAACTAGACGATCTTATCAATTTAGTGGGTGAACTCATTATTGCGGGTGCTGGGATTAACCTCATCGCCAAGCGCGAAAAAATGGCGGATTTATTCCAATCAACCGCAACGCTCTCACGACTTGTGGAAGAAGTTCGTGATTCGGCGTTAGCGTTGCGAATGGTGCAAATCGGTGGCACGTTCAACCGTTTCCAGCGCGTTGTGCGTGATGTCAGCAAAGAGTTGGGCAAAGATGTCGATTTAATTATCACGGGCGCAGAAACTGAACTCGACAAAACCGTGGTTGAAAAAATTGGTGATCCGCTCACTCATCTTGTCCGCAATTCGATGGATCACGGCATTGAACCTGCGGACGTGCGTATTGCGCGTGGCAAACCCGCCAAAGGTTTACTCAAACTCAGTGCTTATCATGATGCAGGCAGTATTGTTATTGAAGTTTTTGACGATGGCGGCGGCCTGAACAAAGAAAAAATCCTTCGTAAAGCCATCGAACGCGGTTTGATTAGCGAAGGCACAAATCTGACAGACAAAGAAATCTACAATCTTATTTTTGAAGCGGGATTTTCGACCGCTGATGCCGTTAGCAATCTTTCAGGGCGAGGTGTTGGCATGGATGTCGTGCGCCGAAACATTCAAGCACTGCGCGGCAGGGTTGATTTGGATAGTGTCGAAGGTCAAGGCAGTACCGTTCGCATTCGTTTACCGCTAACGCTCGCTATTATTGATGGCTTCATGGTCGGGGTTGGAAACGCCACTTACGTTATGCCGCTCGACATTGTTGTGGAATGTATCGAATTAAAAGCATGGGCAAGCGACGAAGGTGATGGCAAGTACATCAACCTGCGTGGTGAAGTGTTGCCATATTGCCGTCTGCGTGATCACTTTGGCATAGAGGGTGAAACCGTGCCGCGTGAAAATATCGTGGTTGTGCGTTACGGTGAACACAAGGCAGGACTGGTCGTCGATAAACTCATGGGCGAATTTCAGACCGTTATCAAACCGCCTGGCAAATTGTTTCAAAGTGAAAAAAGTATCGGAGGATTTACCATTTTAGGTAGTGGTGAAGTTGCTTTAATTTTAGATGTACCTGGACTGATGGGATTGATTGAACACGAAAAACAAGGCGCATAAGCTGGCAGGAGCGATTGTTTCAGAAAGAGTGAATGTTTTTAATTTATCGTGGAGTGAATATCATGAATATGACCGTTACTAAAAAGATGACTTTGCTGGTAGGGACTGCGATTTTTGGTTTGATTGCATTGGCATGGCTTGGACAAAGCAAAATGAACACGGTGTACGAAAAAACTAATTTTGCCAACATCAACAGCATTCCTGCTATTGTCATCATGAACAACGCTGGCGAGTCGTTTGGACGACTTCGTGTCAGAGTGTATCGTCATGTACTCAATACCGATACAACCCGATTTTCGGAAATTGAAACGCAAATCAGAGACGCTCAACGTTCCGTTTCAAATGCACTAAAAGACTATGAAGGAACAATTACCGACGATAAAGATAAACAAATGCTCGCTGATGATAATCTGACGTTCAGCGAATATCTTAAAAATATAGAAAAGGTACTGGATTTTTCTCGTTCCAATAAAAGTGATCAAGCGCGTGATGCGTTGATGCAATACACGGCTCAAGCTGAAAAGGTCAACGCTACATTTGGTTCTCACATGGACTATAACGTCAATTTAGCGAAAAAAGTGTCCGATGAAGCTACTGAAGAGAAAAATGAGGCGAGGTTAATGTTGATGGTCATTTCGGCTATTGTTCTATTGGTTACGGCGTTATTTGGTTGGTTTATTACCAAAAGTTTGATGCGTCAACTCGGAGGCGAACCCGATTTAGTTGTTGAGTTAGCCAATAAAATTGATGTGGGTGATTTGAACATTAAAATTGAACTAAAAAACGACGACACAACCAGTGTAATGGCGGCAATGAAGCACATCATTGAATCCGTCCAAGCCCTTGTTGCCGATGCGAATGTGTTAGCGGTTGCGGCGGTTGAAGGTCGTTTAGCCACTCGCGCAGATGCCACGAAACATCAAGGTGATTTCCGTAAAATTGTCGAAGGCGTGAATGCCACGTTAGATGCCGTGATTACACCGTTAAATGTTGCGGCAGAGTATGTTGATAACATTTCCAAAGGGGTTATTCCCGTCAAAATAACAGATTCTTATAACGGTGATTTCAACATTTTGAAAAACAATCTCAACACCTGTATTGATGCGGTGAATGCGTTGGTTGCTGATGCGAATGTGTTAGCGGTTGCGGCGATTGAAGGTCGTTTAGCCACTCGCGCCGATGCCACAAAACATCAGGGTGATTTCCGTAAAATTGTCGAAGGGGTGAATGCCACGTTAGACAGCGTAATCCTTCCCGTTAACGAAACTGTAGCTGTTCTTAGCGAAATGGAAAAAGGCGATTTAACTGGAACGGTCAATGGCGATTACAAAGGGCAGCTCAAAGAGTTTAAAGATACGGTCAACAATACCATTATCAAAATCGCTGAAATTATCAGCGAAGTAAATAGTGCGGCATCCAATATCGCTTCGGCGAGTGAAGAAGTGTCTGCGACGGCACAAAATATGAGCCAAGCAACCAATGAACAGGCGGCAAGTGTTGAGCAAACCAGTTCTGCCGTCGAAGAAATGAGCGCGTCAATTAACCAGAATACGGAAAATGCTAAAGTAACCGATGGCATGGCAAATCAAGCCAGTGCGGAAGCCGTTCAAGGTGGCGAAGCCGTTAAAAAAACGGTTCAGGCGATGAAAAGTATTGCTGGAAAAATTGGAATTATTGATGACATTGCCTATCAAACCAATTTGTTAGCCTTGAACGCGGCAATTGAAGCGGCAAGGGCAGGTGAACATGGTAAAGGTTTTGCCGTTGTTGCGGCTGAAGTGCGT
>CAIRCR010000488.1 GCA_903877065.1 uncultured Pseudomonadota bacterium | reverse complement strand
CACGAAAAACCGCACTTGATGGTCAAGTTCTGGTTTTAAACCAAAGAATTAGTCAATTAAATTCGCGTATTCAAGGTTTACAAGGTCAAAGAGAAAGTAAGCAAGAACTCAAAAATTCTTACACCGACGAAGTGAAAGATTTGCGTGAATTGCTCGCACAAGGTTTTGCCGATAAACAGCGTTTGCGTGATATTGAGCGTAATTTAGCGTTAACAACAGGTGAAATTTCATCACTCACTTCTGAAATTGCCAGCAGTGAAATGCAAATTGGTGAAACGCGCTTACAAATTTTACAAGTACAAAAACAATTTCAAGAAGAAGTTGCGGATAAAGCAAGCGAAGTTCAAGCGCAACTTTATGACATCAATCAGCGTTTAGCCGCCACGAATGATAGAGTTAATCGTATTCAAATTAAATCACCTTCTGCTGGACGTGTGATGGGAATGTCTGTACATAACATCGGTAGCGTTATCACACCAGGCAGACCTATTTTAGACATCGTGCCACAAGGCGAAGAGTTAGTTATCGAAGCTCGCGTTTCACCGATGGATATTGATCGCGTTCACGTCGGTTTATTGGCAGAAGTTCGTTTCAGTGCATTTAAACAAGCCCTAACGCCTAAAACAGATGGAAAAGTAATCGGCTTATCCGCTGACAGAATTACAGATGAGCGCACTGGAGTACCTTACTACAATGCGAGAATTGAATTAACGCCTGACAGTTACACAAAGTTGGGTGAGATGGAATTGTTACCTGGAATGCCAGCTGATGTGCTGATTAACACGGGTGAGCGCACATTGTTTGAATATATGATGCAGCCAATCACAAATGCCTTTTCGCGTGCCTTTATTGAAGACTAACTTATGAAAAAATTGAATAAATTAAAACATTTAGTTGCCTGTATGATTTTGGCACAAGCTCCAAACGCTTATTCCGAAGATTTGCTCACGATTTATCAGCAAGCCTTAGAAGCCGATCCCGAATCAAAAGCGGCTGCGATAAGTGTGGAAATCAGCAAAGAGCAAACACAAGAAGCACTTGGTCAAATGTTGCCGCAAATCAGCGGCAGCACAAACTGGTCAAAAAACATTCAAGATACTTCGGCATCGGCAGGAAGAAAAGCATCAACGAGTAGCTACGATGGTACACGCTACTATGTTTCGCTAAATCAAACCTTGTTTGATTTTTCCAAATTTTGGAATTGGCGACGTGCAAACACCGTTGAGGAACAATACAGCGCGGAAAATACCGCAGCACAACACGCACTTATGCACAACGTGATTGAAAAATACTTCGGTGTTTTGGAAGCAGAAGATCAGCTTTATTTTTATCAGACTGAAAAAAATGCGATGGCAAAACGTTTGGAGCAAATACAAAAACAATTTGCCAAACAATTAGTCAAAATTACGGATGTTTATGCTATTGAGGCACGTTTAGACCAATTAAAAGCCTCTGAAATCGAAGCTGAAACCATTGTTGTTACGGCAAAAGAAAGTTTAAAAGCATTAACAAATATGCCTTTTTCAGATTTGTATAAACTCAAAGACGATGTAGATTACAACCCATTAGATGGTCAACTAGATCAATGGCTAGACGTTGCTAAAAGTGAAAATCCCAGTTTAGCGGCACAATTGAAAGCAGTGGAAGCAGCACATGACAATGTGACGATACAAAAGTCAAAATTTTTACCTGACGTTGATTTGCAATTGAATTATTACGACACAAATACGGGTTACCAAAGTTCAAACTTAGGGTCGCAGTATTCGACTCAAGTAGGAGCAATTAACGTGACAGTTCCTATCTTTGATGGTGGTGTGAGCATCCATCAATTATTTGAATCAGAACATCGTTTGGAACTAGCTAAAAATGAAAATGAATCTAAAGTTCGGGCGTTAATTAAAGAAACAAGTGACTCTTTTTTGAGTGCGAATGCGAGTGTTCGTCGTATTGCGGCATCACGCAAAGCGTTAAGCTCTGCGACTAAATCCAGTGAAGCAACAGAAAGTGGTTTTAAACTTGGTGTTGGAACAGTTGCAGATATTTTGAATGCTCGCCAAGAGGAATTCAAAGCAAAAAGAGAATTGTCACAAGCAAAATATGCGTACATCAAGCATCGCGCTCGTTTTATGCGGTCGGTGGGAATGATTACGGAACAAAATATTCAAGAAGTAAACAATTGGCTACAGCCAAAATCGTTGATATTGCCAGCAGAATCGATTGAAAAGAAAATAGATAAGACTGAAGTTAACACTGAAATCTAAGCAGTGTGATAAGCACGAATGACTTTTTGTCCTTGTGCAACTGAATGAAATTGTTTGAGCAGTTCGGCTTTTTTAAACTGAACTGCATCAACAAAAAGTCTATCCATTGCCTGAACCGATTCCAACACCCCTTGAATGGTACGTTGATCATTTTCGGATAAAGGCGTGTTTAAGAGTATTTCTAATCTTGCTTGACGCTGCATTAGCACTTCAGAAAGCTGCTGCCAATCATCCAATTCAATCGCTTGTGTAATTCGCGCTGAAAAGGTATTTAACTCTTGTAAAAGCATCATTGGGTTAACCGATGTGCTTCGGGAATAGCATCCCACGCTTCTTTCACAGAGCGCATTAAATCACTAACTTCATCTAAAATATCAACGCTGTTTTCAGCACTTGCTTGAAATAATTTGGTGTTGATGTATTCATAAAGTCGAGTTAAGTTTTCAGCAATCGAACCACCACGTTCTTCATCAATGCCATCAATCAAGCCGCCAACGATGGAAATTGCACGAGAAATATGAATACCTTTTTCTTCAAAATTATTTCGAGAAATTGCGCCCTTTGCGGCGTTAACTTGCATCAAAAAACCCTCCATTAACATTTGAATTAACGCATGGGGAGTTGACTCTTCAACAATACTTTCGGTATGTACGGCAGCGTATTGATTTGCATACCGTCTGTTATTCATCACTGCTGCCATATAAATCACTCTTAATTTGTATTTGTTTTAGGGGTTAACGATTGTGTTAAAAACGTACCTGTGTTTTTAAACTGTGCTACAGCTGAGTCCATTGCGATAAACTGCGCTTGCAAAGCTTTTTGTGTTGCTGCCAACCGCGTATTAACCGCCGCTTTGTCAGTAGTGAGCTGAGTAAGCGTTTTATTTAGACTATCCTGTTGTGTACTGAGCGCACCTTTCGCATCCAAGTATTGAGTAAGTTTAGTATTTAGCTGCGTTGCTACGCCATTTGTAGATGTGAATACATTTCCTACTGAGGTCAAATTTGCGGCTAAAGCAGCATCTAACTTCGTACTATCAAGTAACATCGTTCCTGTTTTATCAAAACTAACACCGAGTTGATTCAATGAACTGTAATCACCTGTAGCAGAACTAACCTTACTGTTTATAATTTGCTTAATCTGAGAAACAATGCCTTGTACGGTTGAATCACCCAACAACGCACCATTCGCAGCATCGCCAGGTCCAACATAATTAGTCAATTGTTTAAGCGAATCGTTTAATTTGTTATAGGCAGAGACAAAGCCACTAATTGGTTGAGAAATAGACGTTTGATCCAATTTTGCTTCGATGTCTGATGTACCCGTTGCAATTAAATTTAATGTTACACCAGGAATTGCATCGCTAATTGAATTTGCACTGCGTGTTACCGACTGACCACCATCATTGGCATTAGTTGCCGCTGTCGTGTCGTAAAGAGCAGTTGTTGTTGTTGATGTAAAATTAGTTGGGTTATTTGAATCGAGTGTAAAGCGTGTATCGCCTGCACTGCCATCAAGTGTAAAACCTTTATCTGAACCCGAATTTAATGCCGTTAAAACTAATTTTGATGTTGTAGCACCTGGCGTTGTTGTGACAATTGGCACACCTTGCGCGTCAACCGTTCCTGTATCGACAGTTGTAGCGACACCTTGAGTTGTCAAAATACTTGCACGAACTAATTTATTTTCTGGTGAATAATTGATGGCATCTTTCAATTGTTCTAACGTGTCATTACCTTTTATCGTTTGCGTAGTGGTTGCAACAGGCACACCATTTGCGTCGCTTGGAATAATGAGATTACCGTTATCATCTTTAGGAATAGCATTGCCGCTTGCATCAACCGTTATGGTCGTATCCGCTGCAATGGTTATTGAAAATTTTGCTGCCCCTGATGTGTCTTTAATTGTCAAAACACCTGGCGCAACTTTATCATTTGCTTTAAATTCTGCTGTCGCAACTGATTGTTGTGCATTAACTGGTGAAGCATCTAATGTAAGACGTGCATCACCTTGTGACCCATCTACTGTAAATTTGTTTTCAATACCAGGTTGTTTAGCTGTAAACACTAACTTGGAAACGCTAGTTCCTGGATTGAGTTTTGATTCAACATTGATAACACTGGCAGTAACGCTGTTGTTATCTTTGGCACTATTTATAGCATCCATTGCTGCAAAAATTTTGTCATTACCGCCTTTGACGATATTAACTGAAAATTTTTCAACTCCAGCTCCATCTTTGAACGATATTAAACCTGGGGCAACAACATCTGTTCCAGTAAATTCTATACTCGCAATAGAACGCTGAACAGTTGCCGCGACGGGTTGTGGATCAATTATAACATTCGCATCTGTTGCATCTGTTGTACTGAAATTCGCAGGATTTGCTGCGTCTAAACCGAAACGACCATCTCCCATTGACGCATCAATGACAAAGGCGTTCGCCAAACCTGGCGTTTTTGCGGTTAGCACTAATTTTGCAACGGTTGTTCCAGGTGCTGTTTTGGAATCGACATTAACCACACTGGCAACAACATTGTTATTTCCCTTTGCATTGTTAATTGCGTCACGCAATCCAGTGATTGAATCGTTAACACCTTTTGTAACAACTGCTGAAAATTTAGGTGAGCCTGTGTTGTCATTAAAGACAAGCACGCCTTCTGACACAACATCGGTACTTTTGAATTCTGTAATTGATACAGATTTTTGTGGTTTGGCTAACGAAATTACTTTAACCGTGTGTGATGCCGCCGTAGAAGCAGGATCAACGGATACTTTTAAAATCTTCTCGTCGCTTGATGTAATTTTTTGTGCTTGAAATGCGCTACTTTTATCTAAAGCACTGACCGAATTTTGAAACGTTGACAAGGCACCTTTTAAAGTGCCTAGTCCACTGAGTTTGGTCTGAGAGATAGTTGTTTTAGCTGCAATTGCATCTAGTTGTGGCTTGCCTTCGGCAGCCGTTAACTGACTAACGGTGCCGTTAATATCAATGCCACTACCGACACCTACTGAACTTGTTATAGCCATGTCTCACTTCCTCTCTCTCAAAAAATTAAGTTACACTTTTTTACTTAAAATAGCACCTGCATTCCCTTCCAACTCTTTCATGTGCCGAATAAAATCCAGCATTTCAACGGTAGGGATTTGGCGAACTAACTCACCTGTTTTACTATCTACAACTCGAATAACGACTTGTTTTGTCGCATCATCTACTTGAAACTGCAAATTGTGGTTGGAATTCTGAAGCCATGCGTTGCCAGTAGCCGCCGCTGCCTTTATCGTATCCAAATTCACAGGCTGTTGATTTTCATGATTCAACGCACTAACTTCTGTCGAAATTGCACGCACACCACTTGCCACTACTGGAGCGGCTGAATTCAACATACCTGCCGTTGAATTAACGGATTGGCTTACTGGTATATGAATAGCCGTAGACGTTATATTTGTTGATATGTCCATGACACCCTCTGTTTTTTAATCTCGCGTGAAACTCAAACTTTAAATCTCACGCGGATTCTGATTAGGATTCGTTACAAACTCACCGATAAATGACCCAAATCAGCTACCGATTCGTTACTAAGTATAGAACCTTATCTCAACAAGGTCATTACACTTTGACCAGACTGATTCGCTTGTGCCAACATTGCAGTTCCAGCTTGTTGCAAAATTTGAGCGCGGCTCAAGTTTGCAGTTTCTTGAGCGAAATCAGCATCCATAATGCGTGATTTAGCTGCAGATTGGTTTTCAATACCGTTTTGCAAGTTAGCAATTGTTGTTGTGAAACGGTTTTGAGTAGAACCCAAGTTAGAACGTTCTGTATCAATTGCAGCAATTGCTTTATCGATATAGTTCATTGCAGATAACGCGTAATCAGCCGCAACAGCATCTGCTTGAGTAGAAACATCTGTTACTAATTTGTTGTTGTTAACAAAAGAAGCTTTATCTGTTTCGTTTGAAGTTGCCGTTTTTAAAGGATCTTCAATGAAAGATGCGCCAGCGATTGCTTTTGCAAGTGCGAAACCAGCAAGTGTTTTTTGAGCTTCTCTGTCTTCACCAAACGCGTTACCTGCTCTGTGCGCTCTGTTAACTGCATCGTTTAATACGTTGCTAGTTGTCAACAAACCACTAATGTCTTTTGCAGATGCTGGTGTGTCAATTGCGTCACCAGTCAATGTATTCATAACAGTTACATAAACGTTTTGACCAGAAGCCGATACGTTTGTTGCTGCTGATGCTGCTAATTGTTGAGCGGTTGTCAACAATGAAGCCGCTTGGCTAGCGTCAGTTGTGCCTTTTGCTTGCATTACTAAATCAGTAGCGTCTACTGCAGTAGTGGTTGCTTGGTTTTTG
>CAIRCR010000487.1 GCA_903877065.1 uncultured Pseudomonadota bacterium | reverse complement strand
TTTTCCAGCCTGAACGAATGTGTTGAACATCAACCGTTTTTAATTGCACCAAAATCAACAAAATTTCCAATTCTTCAGAAACTTTTTCAGGACTCCAAAATAATTTGCGCCGCATAACATGACTACATTCGTTAATGACTTGCGTTGAAATAATTGGATATTGCGCTAACAAACCCAGAGCAATTTGGCGTTTAAATTCATCTTTACCAAAGGCGTACAGAACGATATTTGTGTCTAAAAAAATGTCCATTTTAATCTCGTGCGTTATCGTAAAGCGCGTCACGATTTTCAATAGGTTTGCCTTGCCAATCCGCTTGTATTGCCGCAATGTGAGCTAAAGCGGCGCGGCGTTGTATTTCAATGTCATCTACCGTCATGGTTTGATATTCAGGCTTTCTATCGTTTATTTCATCGCTGCTTAATTTCAATTCGGCAAATTTTTGAATGTTTTGGCGCGTATTTTTTGTGTCATCAAATGACAACGTAATCTGAAATGAAACGCCGTCGGGAATGTAATCAGGAATACGAACGGTGTGTTGAAAAGCAGTCGCTTCAAATTGAATTTGATGTTGCATGGTGTTTGTCCTTTAAAAAACTTTATACGCGGGGAGATTGACAGCGCGTGTGAAAGATTGGCGTAATCGATGACCATGGAAAAACGCTCAACAATGTTGAGCGTTTTGGTAATTGTCGCACCACTGGCGCGACTTTTTAATCATCCTAATAAACTTCATAAAACTGATGTATTCAATTTATGTTTAAACGGCTATTTTTTGCATTTGGGAAAGTAACATACTTTCAATGCTTAAATGATAATCAAGCTCTGTCCACTCGATACCAGTACCTCTGCAGATGAAACGATAGTTTTTTAATTGAACTAAAGACGAGTTTTGCAATGTCTTATACCAAGACATCGGCGTTGAAATAATGCGCCCGTCTTCGAGTTCAACATGAAGATAACGGTCATCAAAATGAACGTTTTTACCGCTAATTAAAGTATTCATTCCACGCTCTCACAAAATGTTGTTGATTAGCTTCGACAATTAAAAGTGCTTTTTTGAGCTCTTTGGGTTTCATGTAATTATTGACCACACGAAGTGTAGCGAGTTCAATTTTTGCAAAATCACCAGCGTGTTCAATATGAATATGTTGTGGCTCGTGTTCATTGGCATAAAAGAAAAATTTAAAACCATCTTGGTTTAGTAAAGTTGGCATTGATCTATAAACTCCTCGAGCAGATAGGTTTTTCGGTTTTTTTACCGACAGCTTTACAGTCGTTTAAATAATCATCTATTTCCGCCTGAAAAGATTGTTTTAATTCATGCACTAAATAACCATCAAAAGCAATAATATCGCGTTCGATATTGACCACTTGCCCGAAAAAAACCTCATCTTCTTCGCTAAAGCTGATTTGTGCTTCATAATTTTTATAAATCATTTTTATCAACGCTGTTTTATGAATGCACCTCTTGCAATAATGCCATAATTTCCGCGCTCACGGCATCTAAATCGGCATCAATTTCCACCAAATCACGTGGCGGTTGGTATTGATAAAAATGGACTTTCATAGCGAAACAGCTTCAGCATGAAGGCGAATGCCTAACGCTTTAATGACTTTTAATGTCGTTCCTAAACTAGGATTGGTTCCAAGTGACATTAATTCGGTCATACCTTTAGCTTGGGCGATGTTATCCAAGGCTTTGGCAATAAAAACAGGATCATCACCGGCTTCGTCTAAACACGCTTCAAAATAAGCCACGCGATCTTCGTCCGTTTTAAGATGGTCAACGGTGTTCCATTTTTTGAGTTTAAGTGCCATTTTTAGAGTTCCTTACAATTCACGCGCCAATTTAAGCGCAGTTTGAATATCTTTTTGTTGATTGGATTTATCGCCACCTGCAAGTAAAACCACCATTTCTAAACCACGTTGCACAAAATAAACACGGTAACCTGCGCCATAATGGATTCGCATTTCAGAAACACTTTCACCAACTGGTTTGCAATCGCCGAAATTTCCGTCTTCTGCTCGGTCGATACGCGCTTGAATACGTTTTTGTGCTTGTTTATCGCGTAACGTAACAAACCAATCGTCAAATTCGTCCGTGGTGTAAATTGAAATCAAGAATGCACCTCTTGCAATAATGCCATAATTTCCGCGCTCACGGCATCTAAATCGGCATCAATTTCCACCAAATCACGTGGCGGTTGGTATTGATAAAAATGGCGATTAAACGGAATTTCATAACCGACAATACCAATTTCACCGTCTTTGTCATCGCGTTTACTTTCATCAATCCACGCATCAGCAACGTGCGGCAGAACTTCTTTTATAAAATACGCTTCGTTAATGTCATTGACGGTTTGCGTGGGGTCAAGTGCGACATTTTCATTATCGCGCAATTCAGAGTCTGCTTGATACTCAATCACCGCGCCATTCACCTCAAATAAACCATAAATCGGCTTGGCGGGTGTTTTGTGCATTTTTTTAATGACTTTCTCCGCTAACGGATTGCGCCAACTCACCGCATCTTTGATTTGTTTTTTCTCTTTTGCATCAAGGACAATATCGGCTTTTTTGCACGCCACTTTGAGCGCGTCATCAAAGCCGTTCATGTCGTCATATTGCGCCATGCCAATCACGTTTTGTAACGCCGTCGCTTTGGCTAACATGATTTTTGATCGTCCCAGAGTTTTGGTTCAAGCACGTCTTTGATTTGTTTTTCTTTGAGATCAGCAAAATGCAATTTGAG
>CAIRCR010000486.1 GCA_903877065.1 uncultured Pseudomonadota bacterium | reverse complement strand
CGAAATCCAACCAATTTAACGCTTACCGTCAGTCAAACCTTGTCGCAAAATCGAGAAAATATTTTGTCGATTGGTAAAAACGCGCAAATTCAAGGTGAACGACAATCAACGATTAACCTCAATTCGGATACGTCGATTTTGGTCAATGGCAAAATCGACGCGCCTGCAGGAAATATCAATTTAACGATTGCCCCCCCTAGCATTGGCGATAGCGGATTTTTTGCAACGCAAGGCATTTGGCTAAATGAAGGCAGTCAACTCAGCGCGAAAGGTGATTTCAAACCGCAATTAAATCCACTCAATTTAACGATGGGTGACGTGTTAAATGGCGGCAATGTCAATTTGACTGCAAAACGCGGTTACGTTGTCACCAATGCAAAATCGACAATTGATGTTTCAGGCACGCAAAAAGAGTTGGATTTTCAGCAAATCGAAAACGGACAACAGCAATTTACCAAACGCAACATTCCCTCACTCGGTGGCTCAATTGGGTTTAAAGCAGGGGAAGGTATTATTGCTGACGGGCAATTACTCGCAAAAGGCGCAGTCGGCGGCACGTTGAACGTTGAATTAAATGGTAGTTTGCGAAGCAAACCCGATATTGCTATCGAAAGCGGTTTATTTCCCGACGACCAAAACAGCGCGTTAGAAAGAGTGATTGAAATCAGCACAAATTCAAGCGATTTAACCACGCAAAGTGGACGCGCATTTTTTAGCAATCAACAGTTAAATGACGCAGGTTTTGCGGCATTTAATTTTAAAACCGACGTGATTAACGCCAACGGTGATTACGCAGGCGGCGTTTTATTTAACGGTGATGTGACTTTAAACGCACAAGAAAAAATAACGCTCGACACACCACAAATTCAAACGACAGGCGGCAAAGTTGTTTTAAACACCGCTTACGCCGCGCTCGGTTCAACGCAAAGTCGATTAGATTCTGATTTAGGTGATGGCACTTTTTCAACGACACTCGCCCCCGATTCAATTCGTGGCAATGGACAATTAAGCGTTTCAGCAAAAAATATCGATTTAATTGGCGGATTGAGTTTTAAAAATTTTGCTCGCGTGAATTTAAACAGTGAAAACGATTTACGCACAACAGGCATTCGCGTTCGATCTGACAGTAAAAATTATTTAGGTGAATTCAAATTAGACGGTGATTTAACGCTTTCAGCCGCGCAAATTTATCCTGCAACACTTAGCGATTATAAATTTTCAATTGCGGGTGAAAACAGCACCGTCACCATTCAAAACAGCGGTACAAAAACAGCACCTGTTTATTCTGCGGCAGGAAACTTAACGATTAACGCGGAAAATATCATTCAAAGCGGCACGTTAAAAGCTCCTTTCGGTAATCTAAATTTGAACGCGGCAAATAAATTAGAACTCACCGACGGCAGCGTGACTTCTGTTTCTGGCGACGGTGTCACCGTTCCATTCGGGAAAGGTTCGGGCGGTTTGAATTGGCTTTATCCGTTTGATGACGCGGGAAGTGTGGCGTTAGTGATTGATACGCCACCCGAAAAACGTTTGGCGTTATCAGGCAAAGAAGTGTTACTCGACAAAGGCGCGAAAGTGAATTTAAACGGCGGCGGTGATTTGTACGCCTACGAATTTATTCCTGGCATTGGCGGCAGCACAGACGTTTTAAAAACAAATTCACTCGAAAAATTCGCGGTCATTCCTGATTTGGGTCACACGCTCACGCCGTTTGATCCATTGGAATCAACGGATTCAAATATCAAAGTGGGCGACAGTGTTTATTTGAATGCCGCCGACAGTTTAACGGCGGGTTGGTACACGATTTTACCCGCGCATTATGCGTTGTTGTCGAATGCCTATTTAGTTACGCCAATTGCCCACACCAAAGATTGGTTGCCCACCCAAACCGCAAAAAATATCGCGGGTACAACGATTGTTGCGGGGTGTTACGGTAACGCGAATGCTGATATTAAAAATCCACGTTGGCAAGGTTTCGCGGTTGAATCGGGCAAAGTGGCTCACACTTATTCGGAATACACCGATTATTTTGCCAATGATTTTTTTGCACAAAAAGCCGCAAAAGCCATTGAAAGCGTGTCACAACAACTTCCGCAAGATGCTGGAAATTTGGCTCTCAACGCGCAAAATCGTTTGACGCTCAATGCAAATCTGTTTGCGCTGCCTGAAAACAAAGGCAAAGGCAGTTTTGTTGATATTAGCGCGAATCATTTGGCAATTGTGGCGCGACGCGAAGACGTAGAAAGCAGCAAATCTGACGTGGTGAGTTTGTTTGTTGATGATTTAAATAATTTGAATGCGCCAAGTTTGTTGCTAGGTGGCACACGCAGTAAAAACAAAAATGGTCAAGTAGTTACGGTCAATACGCAAAATTTAACGATTGCAAAAGAGGCGAAATTAAAAGGTGCTGATTTACTTTTGACAGCAACCGATTCATTGAAAATTTCAACGGGCGCAGAAATTCAAAGCACGGGCAAAAGTGATTCTGCGCCACAAAAAGTGGAATTAACGACAAACAAACAAATTACCGAAATTATCATCGATGAATTTGGTGGCGAAACTGAAAACGTCGTAAATTCAAACGATAGCGCGTTTTTGCGAGTGTCGTCGCAAGGTCAAACTGAATTGATTCGCACAGGCAAAACAACAGGTAAAACAGGCATTTTAACCGTTGAAAAAGGCGCGATTTTGCAAGCAGGAAATTCGATGTTACTCGACGCAAGCAAAGACACGGTTTTTGCAGGTGACATCAAAATGGACGGCGGTTCGCTTGCGTTAAATGCCAGCAAAATCAGTTTAGGCAACGCACCTGCAAAAACCGAAGGCTTAGTTTTAACCTCGCCAAAATTTACACTCGATGAATTGAAATTAAACAGCCGCACCAGCCTTGATATTTACGGCGCAGTCGATTTGAAAACTAAAAAATTATTGCTCGACAGCGCGGCAATTCGTGGTTTTGACAATTCGGGTAAAACTGCAACCGTTAGCGCAGACAATTTAACGTTATCAAATTCTCACCCAGCTTCTGTTACAAAAAATGGCAGCGGTTCAGGCTCGCTCACCTTTAACGCTCAAACTATCCAGTTGGGCAGCGGTGATTATTCAATCAGTGGCTTTCAAAATGTGAATTTTAACGCCAGTGAAAATATCAAAGGCATCGGTCAAACTTTCGCGCCAAAAACAGGGAATAGCGTTTTAAGTGAGGCGGCAAATCTTCGCGTTGCGGGAAATATGAACGTGACTGCGCCACAATTTATCAGTGGCAACGGCGCGACGACAAACATTGATGCAAGTGGTTTTGATGTAAAAATTAACTCAACATCTCCCCCGCCGTTGAAGGGGGGCAGGGGGGATGTGCTTTGGGGCTTAGGCGGTTTGTGGAACATTCAAGCCGATAAAATCAACAGCACGGCAACATTCAATTTACCTTCAGGAATTGTCAAACTGACCGCTCAAAAAGGTGATGTTGCTTTAAATGGCGGCGCAATTGACGTGAACGGACGTGAAATTAAATTTGACTCTGCAACACAACAAGCACCAGCAGGAAAAATCGAACTTTCAGCTTCAAAAAATGTGACATTAGAAAATACGGCAACGTTAAAAACAGGTGAGTTAAAAATTTCTGCACCACAAGGTCAATTTAACTGGAATGGCAAAATCAACGCGCCACAAGGTTCGCTCGAATTAAATGCTAAAAATTTAGGCGAATTTTCAGCGTTAAATACGCAACTCGTCGCGGCTGGTTTTTCTGACAAAGTTGATTTAACGCAAAACGCGGGGAACGTTACGATTTCTGCTGCCGATAAAGTTAAATCGAATGAATTTAACCTTGCGGCAAATCAAGGAAATGTTGCGATCAATGGTTCGATTGACGCAAAAAACGTGCGAATTTATGGCAACGATGGCGTTTCACTTTCAGGCAAAATCACCGCGACAAATCTCACGTTAGACACCGTCCACAAAAATGACGCACAAAGCGGTTTGCTCGATTTATCTGCAAAAGGTTCAATTGACGCGGCAAATGTGCATTTACGCACGAGCAGAAATGACGAGGCAAAAAGCATCAATATCAGTGCAATTAACACCGAAATTAAAAGTGAAAGTGCTGTTTTAGAAGCCACACGCGTTTATGAAAATCAAGGTGACATTAACAGCGAAACGATTGCAAAAATTGAAAAGGATACCGCTACATTCATGAACACCGCGCCGAAATTGAAAAATAATTCGGGTGCAAACATTTCGCTTTCACCAGGCGTTGAACTTCGCAGTGAAGGTGATTTAACACTTTCAACAACATGGGATTTTGCAAGCAAAACCATCAACGAAGAAACGGGTAAATCAAGCGCAAATTGGCGTTTTGACGACAATCAAGGCAATAAAAATGTCGCAGGTTTTTTAACGTTAAACGCAAAAGGCAACGTGTTAATTAACGCGTCACTCACCGATGCGTTTGCAAATAGCCCGTTGCCTGGTACGGATGCAGAAAATATTTATCAAGACGTTTTGCAATCAGGCGCGTCGTGGAATTACAAAATTGGTGCAGGTAAAGATGTTCTTGTAGCCAACGCTTATTACCCACTTGATGAATATGGCGAACCCGCTTACGACCCTTTGCAAGTGGTTGTCAGAACGGGAACAGGTAATATTGATGTTGCCGCAGGTGGCAATATTGAATTTGTGAAAGATGCCGAAAATGCAAAGGCTTCAGCGGCAATTTACACCGCTGGAAAACCCGCAGAATTTACCAAAACACAGTTGTTAAACGGTGAAATTTCAGGCGTTCCCGCTCAAAAAAAGGGTGAAAGTGAAGCCACATATTTAAACCGTTTGGATGTAAATCAAATGAACAACCTTTTACGTTATGGCTACGTTGATGAAAATTTAATCGGTTTACAATTTCGCGTTGCTGAATATCCAACGCATGGCGGTTCAATCAAATTAAACGCGGGCAAAAACATTTCTGGCATCAACACGGGGCAAGAAATTAGCGATTGGCTCGTGCGTAGCGGTGTTATTTCTGAAAACAATCGTCCAACCGCGTGGGGAATAAATCTCAGCGGCGACAAAGCAAACGACGACAAAGGCATTCACTTTTTCAATCAAAATATCGGTGCATTAGGTGGTGGTGATGTGACGATTCAGGCGAGTGGCGATATTTCAAATTTATCCGCTATGTTGCCCACAACAGGTAAACCGTTCGGCAAACTCAGCGAAGAATCAACAAACCAATGGACGCAAACAAGCACGGTTATCAATGGTGGTGGTAATTTAACCATTAACGCAGGCAAGAACCTTGTCGGAGGTGAATATTTTGTTGGTTTAGGAACAGCAAACTTAAACGCAGACGGTAGCGTTTTAGGTTCTGGCGAATCGAATTTAGGCGCATTGCTTGAACTCGGTGACGCAAAAACAAACATTTCTGCTCGGCAAAATGTGGTTGTCGGATCGGTTTTCAATCCAACGGTTTTAAAACAAAATGTTTTATTGCCAAATCGAGTTGGCGATTCACGCTTTTTCACTTACGGCGAAAATAGCGGCGTTTCACTTTTATCAACGGCGGGAAATATCACGCTTCAAAACGACATCGCCGCAATTAAAAGCTCGAAAGGTCGTGACAGTGATTCTGAAACGGGTTTTGAATACGCGGTTTATCCCGCATCGTTAAAAGTTACCGCGTTGTCGGGTGATTTGAATTTGAATCATTCGATGACTTTGTTACCTGCTAAAAATGGAAAATTAGAATTACTCGCTGGCAATAATATCGGCGTGGACGAAACCGCTGGGCAAGTGATTTCAATCAATATGTCGGACGCAGATGCGGCATTTTTGCCAACAGTAGAAAATCCCACGCAACAAATGGAAGGCAGTTTGAGCGACGGTTTAATTCGCACGCGTGAATATCT
>CAIRCR010000485.1 GCA_903877065.1 uncultured Pseudomonadota bacterium | reverse complement strand
TGTAGCTCTTTTCGGAGTTTTGTCGTTGTTTTTACTTGCATTTTTCTACCGATAGACTAAGATTAAATCATGGTGTTGTTACTGCTTTGCTGTAACGTTGGGCATAGTTTAATTCACGAATCGTGAACTGTAAATAGGATTTACTCATGAATGATGAAAATAATTTTGAAAGTGTAATGAATAGAATTAAAAATTTCATAAACGCTAAGACTTACAATGAGTTAGCAGAAGCCTTGGGGTTATCTAGTAGTGGGTACGCAAACGCAAAGAAACGGCAGTTGTTGCCGTTAGATAGGATTTTAGCATTTTCAAATTCACGAAACGTGAGTATGGACTGGCTCTTAACAGGTGAAGGAAGCACCTCTAAAAGAACAGGTTTAAAACCCGTCAGCGTGATGGATAAAAACGGCGTGGTTAATGTAACGAATGAATCTATTGCTGAAGTGAAAGTCGGGGCGCGTGAAAGTTTTAGCGATGAGGATTTGCAATTGTTGCGGATAATTAAGATTCTGCCGCCAAATAAAAAAAAGGATGAAATCTCGGTGCTTAAATCATATTTACGATCCTTTGAAGAGGATGCACGTTATTGGTATGAAATGAGAGGAACGGGAACGGGAACGGGAACGGGAACTGGAACTGGAACGGGAACGGGAACTGGAACTGGAACTGGAACTGGAACTGGAACTGGAACTGGAACTGGAACTGGAACTGGAACTGGAACTGGAATGGGTTTAGCGGCTTGATGATGAATGAACAAATTAAACTTGAGCTACTCAAAGTAGCCGCTACGTTGACGACAGCTAAATTCAAACAGGGCGATGACTTTGAGCAGGTTTTTAAAGATTGTTTTGCGTTGGTGGTTGAACAATACCGCGTGGAATTAGAACCTCAGCCGATTGAATCAAGCCAGAAATCCCGATTAGCCTTTGGCGTAATAACTGTATAGCCGCTAAAACTTCAAACGCGCTGTAATCATCGGGTGATTCTTGTTTCACCAACTCGAACAACTTTGATTCCAGCGCGGTGACTGTATCGATGTGGGCGTTATGTTTTTCAGGGCTTAATTGCTTAATTGCTTCATTTTCTGTCGTCATGATTTTCTCCAATGTTGTTAATTCTAATAAAACACGTCTAAATCGTTTCGCTTATTGCAAACATATCTTTTAGTATAGGGCGCGATATTAACCGTCGTTTCAACCGTCACGATTTCCCACGCGAGTTTGACGTTTTCGCCGAATAATAAATAAAGCACGTCATGCTTCACGATTTCAAAATCAGCATCTTCAGGCGCGATTAAAAAACGAATTTCGTTAGCGTAAGAGTTGTTTGCGTCCTGTCTATCCATCATCGCGCTTTGCTGAAACGTTTCGGCTTGTAGCGCGTAACCAATACCAACAAAATCAAATCGCACATCTTCTTCGTCGTCATTGCCTAAAACGCCTAAGCCGCCCATCGTTTCAGGATTTACACGGTCGATTATTTTGCGGTAAATTTCGCAGTTATAAGCGTTTGGGTGATTCATAATGACAGCGCGTGCCATTTTGTTTGTTGCGTCGGGTACGGTGTTTAACATGGTTTATTTTCCTTGTGCGGCAATTGACGCGGCTATCATGGCTTCTATTTGTGCGTCTGTTTGACCCATTTGCTTCAGCATTAAGCGCATTTGAGCGTGTGGGTCGGTAGCTCTAGGATTAGGTTTGGCGGCTTTTGTGCCGTAGGCTTTCTTTTTGGTTTCTTTTGGGTTTTCTTTTCGAGCCTTTTCAATTGCGGCTTTTATCTTAACGGCGTGCTTATCAGATGTGCGTTTGGCTTGGCTTTTAGTTATCTTTTCAGCTTCTTTTTGACTGGTGTATGACGCGGCTTTATTTTCATCGTGCGCCTTCCCTTTTTCCATTTGCTTGGCTAAAAACATCGTGATTGCACCGCCCGTTCTAATTTCTTGCATGACGCGCAATAGATGCTTGCAGCCCACGCCGTTTAATTTGGCGTTGCGAATTTTTGGAAAACCTGACTCTTGCGTGCCTAGTTTAAAACCGCCAATTGACGCAATGTAAGAATACCAAAATCGGAAACGCCCGCAGTCACAATCAATCTTTAGTGGTGAATTTCTAAGGCGGTTTGCGGCTTGTTTTTTGTTGGTATCGGCTGATGATGCCTCGCTTTCATAACGCAAAAACTCAACAGTAACATGGTGACGATGTACGCCTTTTGTTTCACCACCTGCATTGGTAATAAATCGCACTGTGCCTTTTGATGCTGATACAGGCGTTGCCATTGTGATTTGTTTTGATGCACGCTCGCGGTCGATTTGTTGCGAGTGATTGATAATTTGTTGCGCGGTCATGCCGCCTGTAAAGTTATCTTTGACGGTTTTAATGTTTTCTTTGAATGCCTTTAAATCTTCTTGTGTGATTTCCCGTAATACGCCGCCTAGCGTGGTCATTAGCGTTCTATCAGCATCCCATTTACCGTTTTGAATATCTTTGACGCTAAGAATTTTAGGGATAGTTTCAGCGGCACGGCGTTGTTTATTCGCGGCATCGTGAATCTTTTTAGCGTCCGCCGCAGAACCTTTTACCTGCCCTAGCCAATCTTTGGGGCTTTCATAACCTTCTGCCATTACTTATCCCACGTTGCTTTAAAATCTTTGCGTTGTTCAGGATTCGATTCAAAACCCGTGGCGCGTTTGAATTTTAATAACTGCCCTTGTACCGGCAAAACAAGTTTGATTTGTGGCAAAGGCATATCAGCACGGTCTAAGCCAGCCGCCGCCATAATCGTTAGGAACTCGTACCGATTACCATAAACCCGCTCCGATACCAGTGTTAAATCCCACTTTTCGTCGGGTTTCACTTCATAAAATACCGCGTTATCCCAACCGTTTGTACGCAAACTAAATTCACGCACGGCACGGTAAAAGGAACGAGCGGCATTGGTGTTTTGTTCAATCATATAGAAAAAATAAACCCTTGATTAAGGCGTTGAGCGGATAGAAGTTTATCGCTGAGTGATTTGGCAGAATTAGAAAACCCGGCCCTGTGATACGCATACCAACACGCGGCTAAAGTTGATACTTTTGCATTGGTAATATCGTCTGAAATTCGGTAACGTTGACCGCGTGAATCGATACCGTCTTTTTCAATAGAATCATTAGGATTAGCGCGTTGTGCTTTATCAGCGAAAACTAAGCGAGTGCTTTTACCGTCTTCAGCGATACCTGATTGCAAACCGTAGAACGCAATAATCGAATCTTGAATTTTTTCATTATCAAACAAACTATCGCGGTCTAGGTTTAAGTCATTGGTTATGACGATACAGCCGTCGCGCCTTTCTTTGCGATACGGTGCTTCAACACTCACAACTAAAATGCGTGTCGCTTCGTCATAAGCAGAAAATACCGTCGCTGCTTTGCCCAAATATCCCACGATTGTACTTTGTACGGGGATCATTGTTTTTTTTCGTTAATTGCTGTGACAACCAGCGACAAAAAGACAATTGAAACGGATGTGATTAGAAATAGCGCGGCGTTTATCATGAGATAGTGTATCCCTTTGTTATCGCTTCATTAGTGACTAAATAGCCGTGTGGGTCGTTGAAATCACCGTCCGTTCCCAATCCGTCATTCGGTTCATTATCAGCAGGATTATCAAACATTGGAACTGAGCAACGTAACGTTAAATCAATCGCTAAAATCGTTAAATTTTTCGCGTCTGTTTGGATGTTCATTGCGGGCGCGTCACTTGTTTCGAGCTGAATACCAAACGGCAATTTAAAACCCGCGAATTCATGCAAGGCATTAAACGTGCGATTGCTCATAGCGTCAATATACAAGCAGAATTGCGCTGCAATCGACCGCGCCGTAGGTTCGTCAGCGGCAAAAATACAAATCTGTGTACGAATATCAGCAGAAATATAACGCAAGCCAAACATACGCCCCTTCGTGTCTTCTGGGATTCCAACAAATTGACGTTCGGCAACTTGCCGCGTGTATTCGCGTGACGTTGGCACATAATCTTTTGCCATTGCAACGAGAATCACAGGTAATTTCGACGGGTTAGTTGGCGCGTTATCGGTATCGTTGCGTTGCCATTGTGACAACATTTCTTCGGCGGTATCTATCATGCGACTTGGACACCACGCAATAGATTTCTCTAAGCCACGACTTCTAAATTCAATCATCGGCTTGGTCGTTGCTGAAATTGAGCGGTAAAAATCACCGATATACTCACTAAATGCTACTTTTACTGACTGGAACATGATTATTTACCGTTTTTCATAATTGATGCGAGTTCAGATGCGCGACCTTTTACCTGAGCCGCCCATTTTGATTGCATCATGTTGTAGGCGGCACTCTCATAGTTTCCTTTGTGAATCAGATTAAGCGTGTTTTTAAAGCCCAGTAACCCAGATAAACCCATGTTGTAGCACATATTGATTAACACCCAACGCCGCGCTGAATCGAGTTTTTCAAATCCTTCAACCTTTACTTGTAGCGTTTTCGTAATATCGTTCACCATTGCTCTTAAAATGTCTTCTGCATATTTCACCGTGATTCCATCTTTAATGATTTCATCTACAGTAGATTTCGATAAATGAAGTGGATTGGCATCAAGATTGTAGCCAAAACCAATAGTCAGTTTTCCCGCTGTACAGCGGTAGCAAGTAGCGCGAAATCCTTCGTGTCTTTTCAACATTTCAAGGCTCATAGCCCCTCTCCATTTTCGTGATAATCTTTGGCGGCAATACCCGCGCCACCTGCTAAAACCAATCCAAAATCCTTAATGCTATCGACTTGGTCAGGCGTTAATTCAACGTTAAAAATTTGCTTTGAGAATACGCACGCAACCGCGAGCAGTCCGAGCAATGTGGATGGCTCTTTGATTCTTTGATGCCAGTAGTTCATAGTTTTTCACCGTACTTGCTATCGAATGGTTTTCTTAGATGTAAACACTCAATTTTGTCTGACTTTGCTTCGATTTTTTCAGCAATAACATCGAAGCGTTGCATAATCTGATTGAATTTGTCTGTCGTTACATCCGTAAATTTTTCAAACCGAGTATCTACTACATAGCTTTCTCGTGTTTGCTGTAACAAGTCCCGAATCTCACCGATTACCGACCGCACTTCTTCAATCTCTTTTTCAATATCATCAATATCGTTTTCGACTGATTTTGATTGATTCTCTAGCATCTTGTTGTGAGCATTAACTGAGCGCATCCACAGCCCCATTACACCCCCACAAGCAATTGATGCAATCGCTAAAGCGTTTTCAAGCGATAACTCTAAAATCATTGCAAACCTCTCTATCTATTCATAATTTTCGCCAATATCCCAATTGCGCGTATGACTTCGTTCATTCGATTAACACCCGCAACGTGGACTTTCATTTCTGATTCCTTTCCTTTCTTCCAGTCGGAAAATGACTTGGATTCAAAGAACGTTACGGCATCACTCGATGACATAGATAATGCGTCTTTTAATGACGTATTCGAGTACAGCGATAAACTACTCGCCAGGTTGTTGAGATTGTCCGCCCATTCTTTGCGCGAATCCTGAGATGACGGCACGAACGCAAAATCGCGCTGGAGGCAAATCCGCCTCCTTGTCCGCAGGTAAAACTAAAACGCCGCTATCGTCAAAATCAATTGAAAATAAATGTGTGAGTTTTTCAATGCCCGACTGGTGCATGAATGACAGCGTAATAAAATCGGATTCGCTCAAATTCGCTAAGACGTTCATTCGCGCGAGCAACCAGTCTTCATCAAACTTAGCGGGTAATTCTTCACCTTTGCGTACCAATTGCGCCGCCATTGAACCTAAAAGCCAATGTAAACGCCCTGTGATACCGTTTAATTCACCGTCTAAACGCTCAATCGTTTCAGCCGCCCAACCTGCCAAGTGTCTGATTTGCCAAAAGTCGCCGCCTAAATCACCAAGGTCAATCAACGTATCGTTAGTTTTAATATCCTTTTCACCGTTTAAATAATCCATGTAAGTTCCGTTTTCGCCCACTTTGAAGTTAGGCGCATCATCAACTACGCAACTCAAATAATGACAAACCGCCAGCACGCGCTCAGAAACTGTCCAGTCCGTTACGTCGGTATGTTCACCCGACGATTCAACCGAATACTTCAAGAATTGTGTCACAGCCACTTGCTCTAAATGCGGTGGTATTTTTGCGAGTGCAATGCTTTCTGAAATAGTAAGTTCTTTGAGTTGCACAGTTAATCGTTTAGTTCGCAGTACAGGAAAATTGACTGACATTTTGGGATTCCAAGAGAGTATAAAAAGTAGCCTTATTGTCTTAGATGACTTTTGAATTTTTATAACGGTTTTCCTATTTTGAAAACGCGCATTTTTTATAACTTTGTCGTGTGCAAAAGTAATTAACATTCTTTGATAATATGAAAAATCATCATTTTTAAATAATAGACATGACAAGCAAATACAAAAACAAAAAGTGTGAATTTGATAATGGCAATGAAATTCTACAGTTTGATTCTCAAGTAGAGCGAGCGCGTTATATCGATTTGTTAGATTTGCAACAACGCAGTTTTATTTCAAATCTACGTTGCCAGCCTAAATTTTTATTGTTTGAAGGGTTTTATCGAAACGGCAAAAAATACCGCCCTGAATTTTACATTGCCGATTTTGAATATCGTGAAGATTATCAAACGGTAATTGAAGACGTAAAAGGCGTAGAAACAGCGGTTTACAAGAGTAAGCGCAAGCGGTTTTTAGAGCTAAATCCTGATTTGATTTTTCGTGAATTACGTTTGAAAAATAACAAATGGGAGATTACCGAACTGTAAAAATCACACTGGATTCTAAGCAAAGTAAAAAACACAGATTTTTGATAGCAACGATATAGTTTTTAATTTTGGGGTTAAAAATGCGGCAGAGAATTGATTTTAAATTGATTGGTGTGATTGGCTCAAGAATGCGTGAAGCACGCGAAATAGCAGGAATGCAGCAAGTTCACGCCGCAAAGTTATTAGGTTACAAAAACAGCTCAAGACTAAACAAAATCGAAAACTCTACAAATGTTTCAAGCATTTCACTTCACATTATTTTAACCGCCGCGAAAATCTATGATGTAAGCACCGACTTTTTGCTGGGTAGCAGTGAAGAATGGGAGCGTGACGCGCGGGTCGCAGGTGAATCTAACGCGATGTCACACATTTTAGAATTATGGAATGTACAACATTTGAATGATTTGAACGCGATTAGGCGCAATGAAAACAAAGTAACCGCATTATGCAAAGCTGTTGATATGTATTCGAGCAGTGTTGCAAATTGTCGAAAATCGCTAAATGTTTTTATTGAAAAAAACAGGGGATTCGATGATATGAAAGCAGGTGCAACACTTATAAATTCCGTTTGTGACTTAGAGAATGCGGTCTATAACTCGACGGCACAACTAAAGCGATACAGAGCAGATGTGAAAGTTGAAAAAGATTTAAGACACAAGCAACTGGGGGTTTTTGAATGATGACAAAAGAAGAAAGAAAGGATTATCGCGCGGCTTATCGTGCAGAAAACAAAGATAAAAGAGCGGCTTATTACGCAGAAAACAAAGATAAAGAGGCGGTTAGAATGGCGGCTTATTACGCAGAAAACAAAGACAAAATAGCGGCTTATTACGCAGAAAACAAAGACAAAATAGCGGCTTATTACGCGGCTTACATAAAAAAGCGCATTAAATCAGACGCTATTTTTGCAATGAAAAAAAGGATTCGCAGCCTTATTTCAGCCAGCCTAAGAAATAAAGGCTATACCAAAACGTCACGCACCCATGAAATTCTAGGCTGTGATTACGAAGCATTTGCCGCGCATTTAGAAAGCCAATTTAAGGACGGCATGAGCTGGGAGAAAATGGGGGCTGAAATCCACATTGACCACATTATTCCATTGGCATCCGCTCAAACAGAAGAAGAGATTTTACGATTGAATCACTTTTCAAACCTGCAACCTTTATGGGCGATTGAAAACCTGAAAAAAAGAGACGCGCTACCCACGCAAGGCGTTAGAAATCGCGTCGAGTTTCATTATGCAAAATCTAATGGAATGAAATTAAAACAACAATCGCTATTTTGAGGGCTTGAATGATGGCTAAACTTAAAATTTACCCCACGCGAGAATACCTGTTGGAATGCTTTGATTATAAAAAAGAAAATGGCGAACTTTTTTGGAAGAGGAGACCATCTAGTCATTTTGATGGCAAGACAGAATGGAGGGTTTTTAACAGTAGGTTCACTGGAAAGCTAGCTGGGTGTGGTTGCTGTGACGGAAGAAGAGTTTCCGTAGGCAAAACTATATTTTTTCGACATATACTCATATTTATAATTGAAACTGGAAGACCGCCAAAAAACAGACTTGTAAAAATAAATGGCGATTTTGGCGATGACAGGTTTTCAAATTTAGACATACGGAATAATGGGAGCGTAATTAGGCACACCTCCGGAAATTTCGATGCCATAACAACGTCGAACGGAAAACAAAGCTATGCCGGAAGGTTTAGCAATCCTGACGACGCACAGCACAAATTAGCGGAAATAAAGGAGCAGATAAGAAAGGGACACTATGTTAAAAAAATAAGGTCGGCAAAAAATGGATTTTACGGTGTTCGCATTTCAGCAAAAGGGGAAATAAAGGCAGAAATCAAGGTAAATGGGAAAAAGCACAATCTTGGTGTTTTTAAATCAAAACAAGAGGCTAGCAGCGCATACCAAAACGCAAAAAAAAGAATTTCCGATGGTGTGTTTGTCGAAACATCGCCATACAGAGAAAATAAGACAGGGTTTGTAGGTGTTAGCAAACGACGAGAGGGCTACAAGGCAATATATAAGAGGAAATATCTTGGTCAGTTCTCAACCGCAGAACTCGCCCACGAAGCGTATTTAAAAGCGAAAAACCCACCGCCTACAATTGCTGATGGTTTGGAAATGTTAAGGCAGTTAGCTAATGAATATGGACAGTAAAAGGAGTTAATAATGGCAGCCCTTGAGCTTTATGAATGGGATGCAGCGCGTGAGCGTTGGGAGATTGACGGGCTATCTAATGCCGCATTAGCAAAAGAAATCGGCGTTAGTAAGTCAGCAGTAACAGGATATGCAAAGCGTAATGGCTGGGTAAGAAAAATAAATGTGTCCGACAACGTGTCCGATGTGTCCAGTCGTGTGACCGAAGATGCAAAAACACAGATTGAATCAAGTGTTGAGCGTGTGTCCGATGCAGAAACCAAAGCCGAAACCAAGTCAAATCACGGCGGTGTAAGAGAGAATTCAGGCAGACCAAGTTCAGCGCAAACAATCTTAAATCAGACGATAAAAGAACGCGCTGCAATTCATGGAGATAGCGCAATAGAAACGATGGTTGAGCTTATGAACAATGACGAAATACCTGCAAATGTAAGGCTTGCCGCCGCTGAGAAATTACTCGACCGTGGATTTGGAAAACCAAAACAAGAGGTTGAAATGACGGGCGAAGTAAGCTACGTCGATAAAACGGACTTAGACGACCGATACGCTAAAAATATGAGCAAAACCGCAGAATTGGCAATAAAAACACAAGAGAGAATAGAGTTATTACGACAAGGCGTATTGCACTAATGGCGGCAAAAACGCTTGTTGATGACCCGCGATGGTTTGAATTTATCGATAGATATTATTTAGACTTAACGCGATTTGCGGCTGAGGTTTGTGATATGTCGCCAACGGTTCAACAGGTGGAATTATTCGATTCCGTGTCTGCTTATGGTTCGAGAACAAGCGTTAGGTCTGGTCATGGTAGTGGAAAAAGTAGGGCAATCGGCGTTGTTTCTTTGTGGCATTTGTTGTGTTATTACCTTTCAAACACATTGATAACCGCGCCTAAAATTGAGCAGGTTCGCAATGTATCGTGGAAAGAAATAACCGATTTACAGGGCATTATCCGTAGTAGTCCACAGGCTTGGATTGCTGAGTATTTTACGGTTGAAGCGGAGCGGGTTTATATCAATGGATTCAAGGCGCAATGGTTCATTATCGCCAAAACCGCCCCGCGTGGCTCTCCAGAAAATCTTGCAGGAATGCACAGAGATTTTTATATCGTCATTGCTGACGAAGCATCTGGTATTCCTGATGCTAACTATTCGGTTTTGACGGGTGCATTGACGGACGCGCGAAATAGAATGCTTTTAACTAGCCAACCGACACGCCCCAGCGGTTTCTTTTATGACACGCATCATAGTTTGTCGCACCACGAAGGCGGTGTATGGAATTCTATCGCAATGAATTCGGAAGAATCGCCGCTGGTTTCACTTGAATTTTGCCGCGAAAAAAAACAGGAATACACCGAACAAGAATATGTCATCAAGGTACAAGGCGAATTTCCTGAAAATATCGACGGTAATCTATTAGGCAGAAAGGACATTGAAGCGTGCTTTGGGCGTACTGTTATCAATCAGGGCGATTCTTACGGCATCATCGTTTCGATTGACGTTGGCGCGGGTGAATATCGTGATAAATCTATTGCAATAGTGGCGTTTGTGAGTGGGTACGGCGACCACGGTATTGACGCAAGGCGTGTTCAAGTTATCGATATTCCCGTTATGAGCAATACTCGAAACATTCAAGACTTCACGGGCGATTGCTTTAATACGGCGGTTAATTTAGAGAATTGTACCGTTTTAGTCGATGCTGGCGGTATGGGGATTGCGGTTTGTCAATCACTCGAAACAATGGGGCTGCCCGAAGTAAAGCGCGTTAAATGGGGCAGACCTTGTTGGAAAAAGGCAAATTCAGAACGGTTTTTTAATCAACGCGCACAAGCAATGGTTTGTGCAGCAAGGGCGGCAAAAGAAGGGCGTTTAGGTATTGCGGACGGCGTTTGGCGCAAAGGATTACTCGACGAAGCATCACGCATTCCGTTTCACTTTGACGAAAAAGCACGTTACAAAATCGAATCAAAAGAAGAAATGCGTAAAAAAGGATTGTCTAGCCCCGATATTTGGGACGCGCTCTCACAGATTTTTCTTGAAGACGTGAATTACATGATTGCAGAAAATAGCGGTGGAACAACCGTTAATCACGCGGTAAATAACGCCCTCGCAACTGCAAGCGATATGTTTGCGGATTTGGATTTTGAATAAGTTTTGACATGAAATAATTTTGAGATTAACATTGCGCCTCTTTCAAGTGAAAGTACGGGCTTAGTAACCCGTTGCCATCAAGCGTTACCCGCATACGATAATCAAGCGGTTTTTTTGTGCCTACCAGTTTTTGTAATTTGCCATTTAATGGTAAAATTGCGCCAGCGTGTTAGGAGTGATTGAGAATATACAAATATCAATCGTAGCACTTGATGGCTATTACTAAACTCCTGACCGCCACTTCGGTGGTCTTAATCTTAGTAAAACATCAAGGAGTCAGAAATGACAACATCAGTTCAAGCAGTAGATTTCACCTCATTCGTCTTTGCATCAAACGACGAAATCAAAACTACATCTCTTTTAGTTGCTGAGAAATTCGGCAAACAACACAAAAATGTTTTAGCTACAATCGACAAAATTTTAACGCAAGTGTCTGATTCTTTCGGAAAGCTCAATTTTAAGCCAACCGAATATGTGCAAAACAACAACCTTGGAATCCCTGTTTCTTATCGAATGTTTGAAATGACCAAAGACGGGTTCATGATTCTCGTCATGGGCTTCACTGGCGTTCCTGCAATGGCGATTAAAGAGAATTACATCAACGCCTTCAATTTCATGGTTGAGAAGTTGCGACCAAAACCAAACGCCCTGCGCGACCTTCCAGTTTCAAAATCACTTCCGAATGCGTTGTCGGAATTGTTAAATGCAAGAATGACACCCCAGAAAAAAATCATGATGTTAATTCTTGGTAAGAATTCCAATGAAGATGGTCAGTGTCAAATTTCAATTACGGACTTAGCCCCATTGTGTGGTATCGAAAGAAGCACGACGAGTAAAAACTTAACTGATTTAGTAGAGGCAGGTTTTTTAACCGTCACAAAAACACGATACGAACATGGTGGTAGCCAACCAAACACTTACACGATTCCTGAGCGTTTTCGTTTTGTGTCGGGTGAAGTGGTCGAGCCAACTACACAACGCGACTGGATTAACCAGCCAACACAAACAGAATTACCCGCGTTTAAAATCCCCGACGGTTATGCGTTAGTCGATGTTAATTGGCTTTCTGAAACCGTTAAAAGTGCATCTGTACCGCTGCAACTTGACGATTTGAAGTTTGTCGTTGAAGGTAACGGCGGTTTAGTTTTAACTAAGTGTGAAGTCGATAGAATGAAAGGCGTTTTGAAAGCCTAGCCTTCCACGCACCACAAGGACGTGGCACAATCTGAGAAACACAATAGGAGGCAAAAATGCACGCAGAAAAACTAAAACAATTTGAGAACGTCGAAAACTTAGGCGGTAAGGCATGGGAACACGCGGTTGCTTGTGATTTTTTCGATAATTCACCCGTCAAAGATTGCTCGATGCACTGTTTTCATTTTCAGCAGTTGTTTGAGTTATTATTTAAGCACTTACTGGAAACACGCAGCGAATTTGGCGCATACCCACGCACGCACAAATTAGGCAGTTTGCTTGCACAATTGGTAAAAGAAACGGATTTTAAAACCGACATTGATAAATACGAGGCGCATTTAACGGCTATAACGGTTTGTGCCGAAGCCTATCGCTATAACTTTTTAATTGACTGCAAAATCTATCGCAAAGACGTAGCGATATTGACACCATTGATTGATGAGTTGATGGCATTTGCCAATACTTAAACAACAAATTTAATCAACAACCAGCCGCACAGGTGAAAACTTGTGGGGCTTTTTTGTGTGCGTAGGAAAGTGACGGCGTTATTTTAAAGTGGTGCATTGATAATAAATAAAACAAAATTCAATGGAGTTAAAAATGTCAAGCAGTGTATGGGAAGGCTTAAATCAGAACCTACTCGCAACTATTTTCGTGTGTGACAAAGAAGGTGCGCCAAAAGGCGGCAGTGTATCCGCACCTCTTTTGGAATCTAACTTAGACATTGCGCTAAATTGGGCTAGTCCTTTTGAGGACACGGGGATACAGTCAAAAATGCCATCACTTTTTAGCTTATTGCAAAGTGGAGAATTACAAGGTGTTGTCGATGCAACGACAACAAAAGGAAGTGCTACAAATCAAAAAGCAAGTGACGCTGTTGCGAGTTTTGTTGGAAAAACGGGAATTACAAAATTAAATTCTATTCAGACATTTGCTTCTATGCCGCCGTTTAAAATTCAAATAACGATGTTTTTTAGAGCATGGCGCGATGCAGCAAGTGAAGTAGAAGAACCTGTTGCACAATTATTAGCGTGGGCATTACCTGAAAAACTCGCTCAAGACGGTGCATTAGTCGCCACTTTAAAAGCTATTCAAGGCGATGGCGCGTTAATGGATGCGCTTTTACCGTCAAAAGCCCCGCAAATGGTCGGTTTATATTACAAAAACAGACTTTATGCACCGCTGGTTATTGAGAATATCGGCATCCCCATTGGTTCACCCATTACAAAAAATGGTAACTATATTGAAATGTCCATACCGCTCACAGTTTGCACACTCAATGCGTGGGACAAAGACGATATGAAATCAGCAGGATTTTAATTAAATCGTAAGAAAATCACGCAAAGCCCATTGATTTATATTTATATAATGTTTTTTAAAGAACCATTATCGGATTTAAATTCATGGCACAACTACGACACGACAGCGAAGGATTTTTACAAGGCGAAGGCGTTGAATTAAGCGCACAAACTGAATTTTTAAATTCAATCAGCAAAGATATTGCGGTAATTAGAGCGGCAATAAAAGGCATGAATTTTAGCGGCGATAGAGGAACGCAATCAATTGATGCTACAGATGCCGTGCCGTCTAATAATTCAAGCACGACAAACTACAATTACACACCCGTCGCAACACCAAATTCGCGCCATCAATCAGAATCAAATCCGCGCAATCAAATCGACACGATAAATCAAAGCAGTGTCACACCCGAATCAACGCCCGAATCAACAGGAAATAGACAGCCAGCGCGTGTGTTATTAGGCAGTTTGGAAACCGCTACAGCTACGCTAAGTGACATTCAAATCGACTTATCGTCAACCGCAAATTCACTGCAATCTATCGCCAATAATCAGCAATCATCAACCGCAAATTCAAATCAAAATCGTGTCAATAGACGCGAAAATTTAACGCAATCAAGCGAGGTAAATAATGAAGAACCGCAACGACAAGAACAATCTACGCATAATATCCGAGCAAATAACACTTCTGGTAATCATGGCAATATCGGTAACGTCAATCAACCAGTCGCACAACAATCAAATCGGATTCGAGACGAAAACGGGCGATTTATCGGTGGAAATCAAGGCGGACGAAATCAAGCCGTATCTGAACCCAAGACCAAGAACGGCAGAGATGCCAG
>CAIRCR010000484.1 GCA_903877065.1 uncultured Pseudomonadota bacterium | reverse complement strand
GTTTCTCCAACTCTACGAGTCAAGATAAGCATAACTAACTCCCTCTAATAATTTGCACTCTTCGGTTTTATATACTGGAAGAGCAATCAAGACCAGTGGAAGTATAAACAATTTTCGCAAAATAATAAAGTGTAAATCATCACTATATATGTTCTAAACCAAAAGCACTGTGCAAAGAACGAACAGCAAGCTCTAAATACTTTTCATCAACTACGACTGAAATTTTAATTTCAGAAGTGGCAATCATTTGAATGTTAATGTTTTCGTCTGCAAGCGTTTTAAACATCATGCTTGCAATTCCAGCATGTGAGCGCATTCCAACACCCACAATAGATACTTTTACAATGTTATTATCGCCAGTCACTTTTCGCGCACTCAAATCAGCGCAAATCATTTCTAAAATCGTTTTTGCTCGAATAAAATCATTTCGATGAACTGTAAAAGTAAAATCTGTTGTCGCATCTGCCGCGATATTCTGCACAATCATATCAACTTCGACATTCGCGTCCGCAATGGGTCCTAAAATTTTATAAGCAATTCCAGGCAAATCTGGCACGCCCGTAATGGTTAATTTCGCTTCGTCACGATTAAAAGCAATACCTGAAATTAACGCACTTTCCATTTGTGATTCCTCATAAGTAATTAACGTACCGTTACCTTCTGCAAACGAAGATAACACACGCAATGCAACATTGTATTTTCCAGCAAACTCCACGGAGCGAATTTGCAAAACTTTTGAACCTAAACTCGCCATTTCTAGCATTTCTTCAAACGTAATTCTATCCAAACGCCGCGCTTTAGGTTCGACACGCGGATCAGTCGTATAAACACCATCAACGTCAGTGTAAATATGACATTCCTCAGCATTCAATGCCGCAGCTAACGCCACAGCTGTCGTATCCGAACCGCCACGTCCCAACGTCGTAATATTGCCAGCATCATCAACACCTTGAAAACCCGCAACTACAACGACTTTACCTTCCGCTAAATCTGTCCGAATGCGAGAGTCGTCAATTTTACGAATTCGCGCTTTGGTAAAACTGCTGTCGGTTAAAATCCGAACTTGTGTTCCTGTGTATGAACAGGCAGGACAACCAATTTCATTCAAACGCATACTGAGCAATGCAACAGTAACTTGTTCACCTGTCGAAATCATTGCATCAAGTTCACGTTCATTGGGTTCATCTTGCATTTCTTTGGCTAAACCGATTAAACGATTGGTTTCACCACTCATTGCCGATAACACCACAACCAGCGAATCACCTGAATCGTGAACTTTTTTAACACGCTCGGCGACAGCTTTGATACGTTCAATTGAACCCACCGAGGTGCCGCCAAATTTATAAACATAAAGTGCCATTTCTTTTTAACTCTCTAATCTAAAATTTTTTCTACACTACTTTTTTGACAAATTCTGATTTCAATTGCATTGCGCCAATACCTTCGATTCTGCAATCGATGTCGTGATCACCATCAACAAGACGGATAATTTTTACTTTTGTACCGACTTTGACAACATTGGACGAACCTTTGATTTTTAAATCTTTAATGACGGTAATCATGTCACCGTCCTTTAAAACATTGCCGTTTGCGTCGGTGACAACTTTTACATCGTCAGTTTCAGCGGCGACATTTTTGTCCCATTCATGTCCGCATTCAGGGCAAATAAACATTTCACCGTCTTCGTAAGTTAATTCGCTGCTGCATTTTGGACATTTTGGTAAGTTACTCATGATTTTCCTTTTTTGGTTCGTTAATTTTGTTGATGATATTTTTATGTGATACGCAATTTATAAAAAAATTACGCTTGGATTTTAAAGCATTTTTTAAAAAAGGCTTACACGAAAGTTTTGACACTCTCAGGCGTTACCTTCACCCCTAAAATTGGCGCATTGGTTTTAAATATCATCCCAATTTGCTTCCCTTTTTCTAGTGTTAGAAGTTGCAAACTTTGTTGAGTAATGGACACCACCAACGTTTCACCACCTGCTAATAAAATAATAATTTCAGCATTTATTTCATCTTGTTGAATGCGAATGACCTCGCCAAATAAACGATTGCGTGCTGAAAATTGATTGATATTCTCAGCAGTCGCTAGAGTAATATCCGTACTATTTATTAACAAAATTGCTTCCAAACCTACGCTCAAATTAAGTTCATTAAGTGAGGCGAGAGTAATTGTGGTAATAATTTGCTCCCCGCCTTTCAACTTGACAACAACCTCAACGTTTACCACCCCAATTTGAATATCAACAACGTTGCCAAAAAACTGATTTTTTGCACTGGTTTTCACAACTAAGCGTTGCAATAACAAAACAGTATCCGAATTTTCGGCGACACTACGATTAAGTTGTTTTATAAATAATTGATGTTGTTGTTGCAAATCCGTGAAAAGTGCAATTAAAGCCTGTCCCGCGTCAGTTAAATAAGACCCCCCACCTTTTGTTCCGCCCGTTGCAGTGACAACTAATGTTTTAGGCGAACTGTTGTTGGCTCTTTCGATAATTTGCCACGCACCTTTATAACTTAAACCGACTTGTTTGGCGGCTTGATTAAGCGAACCGTTTTGTTCAATGGCTTTTAGCAATCCAATGACACGATTGTCTAACGTGCCAGCCAGTCGCAAATCGCTTTCTATCCATGTTGGCGTGTTGTCCTTATTTTGATTTTTAGTCATATTTGTATCGATGAGTATTTAACTACTTTAATTACTTCAAATTGCCTACTTTTTAAAGTTTAGCATTGCCTACAAACCCATGTGTGCCACGTTTTGATTTCACAGCTAACCAATCTTTGAGTTGTTTTAATTCGTCAGTTTCTGGTAAATCATCAATTGAGCAGCGTGTTCGTAATAACCGAAAGGCTTTTGATAACACGTCGTAACGCTCACCAGTAATGCCAGCGCGACGTAAACCAACGCTGTTTAAACGATAATGTCGCGCAGGTCGTCCACCAATCAACATGAATGGCATCACGTCCATATTTAAGCCCGTTGTGCCTTGAACGATTGCAAATGAACCAACACGACAAAATTGATGCACAACAACTGCGCCACCCATAAACACATTATTGCCGATTTCAACGTGACCACCGATGGCGACGTTATTGGCAAAAATCGTTTTATTGCCGACGTTGCAATCATGCGCGACGTGGCTGTTATTCATAAAATAACAATCCGAACCAATGCGCGTTGCATTATTTTCTTTCGTTGCGCGATGTGCGGTGAAACCTTCGCGGAATGTATTGTTATCGCCAATTTCAAGCCACGTCACAGTTTCAGGTTTGAAATGAATATCTTGCGGTAAATCACCCAACACGACTTGCGGATGAACAACGTTACCGTTTCCCATTTTTGTGAACGATTGAATAACCGCGTGGGTTTGAATTGTGCAATTTGCACCGATTTCAACGTTATTTTCAATCACGGCAAACGCGCCAATTTTTACATTTTTACCAATTTTGGCATCGGGCGAAACATAAGCAGAAGGATGAATGTTTTGTGTCATAAAAATTAACCCCGTGGGTGAAATTTAGCGTGTAGGTTTTGCAAACGTTCACGCGCAACATGAGTGTAAATTTGGGTAGTCGATAAATCGACGTGACCGAGCAACAACTGAACAACTCGCAAATCCGCGCCGTGATTGAGCAAATGAGTCGCAAAAGCATGACGCAACGTATGCGGCGACAGAGGTTTGATAATTTCAGCTTGAAACGCATACCGCTTAATAATATGCCAAAAGGCTTGGCGCGTCATATTGCCGCCGCGATTTGTGACAAAAATATAATCACTTTGTCGTCCACTTAATAACAGAATACGCCCATTATTTAAATAGGTTTCAAGGCAACTCAACGCTTCTTCACCAACGGGAACCAAACGTTCACGTCCACCTTTTCCAACAATTTGAATCACGCCTTGGTTCAAATTTATTTGCTCAAATTTTAAATCCACTAATTCCGAAACGCGTAAACCCGTCGCGTACAACATTTCGAGCATGGATTGATCACGTTGCCCACGCGGCAAAGAGGTTTGTGGTGCGGAAAGTAACAATTCAACATCTTTTTCCGTAAGCGTTTGCGGTAAACCTCGTGCCGTTTTGGGTATCGTAATTAACGCAGTTGGATCAACCGCAACGATATTTTCACGCAAAAAATAACCATAAAATCTGCGTAAACTCGACATAATCCGCGCCGTCGTGCGACTGGTGACACCATTTTGATAACGATTTGCTAAAAATTCGCTGATATTTTCTGAGTTAACACTGAGCAAATCTTTTTTTAACCACGCGCTAAAAATAATTAAATCGCTACGGTAGGCAGAAAGGGTGTTTTTACTCAAACCTTGTTCGACCCATGCCGCGTCTAAGAATTGATCAATGAGTTTTTCAGATGTTACAGTTATTGTCATTATTTTTGGCTATAAAAAAAAAGGCAGCTCGACGCTGCCTTTCCTAAAATTACTATTTATCTGCTTATACTCTAACAGCTAATTTTTCTTTGATACGCGCTTTTCTGCCCGTTAAATCGCGTAAATAATATAATTTAGCACGACGAACCGCGCCACGACGTTTCACGATAATTTCACTGATAATGTTGCTGTGTGTTTGAAAAACACGTTCAACACCTGTGCCGTGTGAAATTTTACGCACGGTAAATGCAGAATTTAAACCACGGTTACGCATCGCAATCACAATGCCTTCAAATGCCTGAATACGTTCGCGTTCACCCTCTTTTACGCGCACTTGCACAACGATAGTGTCGCCTGACTTGAAATCAGGAATTTGTTTCATCTGTTCTTTTTCTAATTCATCAATAATATTCATTTTAACCTTGCTCCAACTTCAATTTTAAATTGTGCCAATAAGCGTTTTTGCTCGGCACTTAATATTTTATTCTTTAATAAATCTGGGCGTTTTTGCCACGTTTGCCCTAAGGCTTGTTTCATACGCCAGCGTTCAATATCGGCATGATGACCACTTAACAAAATATCTGGAACGGCATCACCGTCGAGCGTTTCAG
>CAIRCR010000483.1 GCA_903877065.1 uncultured Pseudomonadota bacterium | reverse complement strand
GATTTGATTTCTGTCGGCATCGGAATGTGCGTTGACATTATTTTTTGTTTTTATCCCAAAGATTCTGACAACGTGTTTTTGACTATTTCGGCGCGTGCGCTCGATAAAGATTTAATGATTATTGCCATTATTGATGACGCGGGTTCGGAAGAAAAATTACTCGCGGCAGGTGCAAATAAAATCATTGATCCGTATGAAATTTGTGGGCGTAAAGTTCACGAAATGCTCACGAAACCCAATATCAGTGACATTCTTGATCATACGGTTTTTGGACGACACGATTTAAACATCGCGCAAATTGAAATTCCAACGTCTTCCTTTTTGGAAGGTGTGATGGTGAGTGATTTGGACTTAACAAATGAACAGTACAATATTATTTTAATTGGTGTTGTAGATAGAACATTGGGAGATCAATTACATTTTACAAACGGTGAAACAGACCACGAACTCAACGCAGGTGACGTATTAGTTGTCATGGGACCTAAACGTGGTTGTCGATTATTTAGAACAGAAGTAGAGCATCAGTGGTCGTAATGAATAAAATTAAATTTTTGCCAAAATTTTGGTTTAGCTTAGGAAGCGCGGGTTGTCTTTTTTTATTGAGCATGGGCGCGTATTTTCAGTTTGGACAAGGTTTAGAGCCATGCCCGTTGTGTATTTCTCAACGTATCGCAATTTTTTTGACGGGTTTAGTTTTTTTGACCGCAGCAGTTCATAATCCAACAGGAATCATCGTAAAACGTTACGCAATTGTTGGCGCGTTGACAGCATTGGGCGGCGCGTCTATTTCGATACGTCACATTTGGATTCAAAATTTACCCCCCGATCAAGTGCCTGAATGCAAACCTGCGTTGGAATATATGCTACAAAATTTTCCGCTGATGGATACGTTAAAACTGATGCTTTCTGGCACGGGTGATTGTGCGAAAGTCGATTGGACGATGCTGGGGTTCAGTATGCCCGTGTGGACGTTAGTCGCGTTTTTGATGCTCGCCACATTGAGTGTCTCACAAATTTGGAATGACGATTTGAGCAATTAAATTCATTTTTTACGGAGAATTACGATGACGACCATTACTGATTTATCACAGCTTGATTTAACCAAAACCTACAGTTATGCCGATTATTTAACGTGGCGATTTGACGACATGGTTGAATTGATTAAAGGCAAAATTGTTCAAATGACACCCGCGCCAAATGTGCGCCATCAGTCCATTTCGGGTAATTTACACGGATTTTTATTTGCGCATTTTCGACATCAAAAATGCCGCTTGTTTGCCGCGCCGTTCGATGTACGTTTATATGACCGAAAAAAATCACTTGTTGCCAATCAAGATATTTACACGGTTGTGCAACCTGATTTGTGCGTGATTTGTAATCCTGAGCTTTTAGACAAAAAGGGTTGCAACGGTGCGCCAGATTGGATTATTGAAATTCTTTCGCGTGGCAATTCAAAAAAAGAAATGGAAACAAAATACGCGCTTTATCAAGAAGCGGGCGTGAGTGAATACTGGATTGTGTATCCAGAATTAAGAGCCATTCATCAGTTCGTTTTAGATGAACAGGAATGTTATCAACTCAAAAAAATGTACGCTGAAGACGGTTTTGCTGTGCCACATTTATTTCCTGATTTGAAAGTTGATTTAATCGACGTGTTTGAACAGTGTGACGATGACGACTAACGACATCCCTTTGCCCTTCATTTTAAAAGTTGCCATCCCCGCTGTTCCCTTTTTTAAACTGTTTGAATACCTCGCACCTGAAGATTGCCCAAGCGAAAATTTACAAGCAGGCATTCGCCTTGAAGTTCCGTTTGGCAAACGTTCAAAAATCGCTTTTTTAATCGCAATCAGCACTGAAAGCGAATATCCAATTGAAAAACTCAAACCGATTACTCGAATTATCGACGATGCGCCGTTGCTGGGCTGTTGTGATTTGAAACTTTTGCATTGGGTGGCAAATTATTATCATCATCCGATTGGTGAAGTGATGAGTACCGCGTTTCCCGTCGCATTACGACAAGGCAAAGACACCATAATCAAAAAACTACCCAAAATTTCTGACAATAAAACAAAAACTTCACCGCTGATTTGTAACGACGCACAACAACAAGCGATTGATGCAATCAGTGCAACACTCGGAGAATTTAACGTTTTTGTACTCGATGGCGTGACGGGCAGTGGTAAAACGGAAGTTTATATGCAATTGATTCAAACCGTTTTGAATCGAGGTCAACAAATTCTCGTTCTCGTGCCAGAAATCACGCTCACGCCGCAGTTACAACAACGCTTTGAGCAACGATTTAGCACACACATTGCCATTTCACATTCAAAAATAACCGATTTACAGCGTAAAAATGCGTGGCTTTTGATGCAAAGTGGCGTGTGTTCGTTGTTGCTCGGTACACGTTCTGCGCTGTTTACACCGTTGCCCAATATCGGTTTAATTATTCTCGACGAAGAACACGACAGTTCTTTCAAGCAACAAGAAGGTTTTCGATTTTCAGCGCGAGATGTCGCGGTAATGCGGGGGAAATTGGCGAGCGTCCCCGTTGTTTTGGGTTCGGCAACGCCGTCACTTGAAAGTTTGTACAACGTTAAATTGCAACGTTATCAACATTTGCAACTGCCTGAACGTGCGGGAAATGCGTTGCCGCCATTGGTGCAAATTCTCGATATTCGTCAGCAAAAATTACAAGAAGGTTTGTCGGCAAAATTAGTCGAAGAAATTGCCGTAACGTTAGCCAAAAATGAGCAAGTGTTGTTGTTTTTGAATCGACGCGGTTTTGCGCCAACATTGATTTGTGACGGTTGCGGCTGGGTGGCGCGTTGCGTACATTGCGACGCAAATTTGGTTATTCATCGTCACAAAAATTTATTGCGCTGTCATCATTGCGGCACTGAGCATCAGCTGGTTTCAATTTGCCCTGCTTGTCAATCGAATGATTTAACGTCGTTAGGTTTGGGAACAGAGCGTTTGGAATCCGTTTTAACGCACTTATTTCCCGATAAAGTCGTGCTACGTTTAGATCGTGATTCGACGCAAAAAAAAGGCGCGTTGGACGATTTTTTAGCGCAAATTCATGCTGGCGACGCACACATTATTTTGGGAACACAATTATTGGCAAAAGGCCATCATTTTCCAAGCGTGACATTGGTGGCGATTTTGGACGTGGACAGCGGTTTATTTAGCACGGATTTTCATTCTGGCGAAAAGTTAGCGCAATTGATTGTGCAGGTTTCAGGACGGGCGGGACGTGAACAAAAACAGGGGAAAGTGTTGTTACAAACACGTCAACCTGATCACTCACTTTTAGTTGAATTATTGCGTGATGGTTATACGAAATTTGCGGTGTTAGCGTTAGCCGAGCGTGAAATGGCAGGTTTGCCACCGTTTAGTTATCAAGCGTTATTACGCGCTCATGCTGAAAATGAAGATATGCCGATAATGTTTTTACAAACTGTTGTGGAATTAGCGCAAAGTTTAAATGTTCAAAATGTGCAGATTTTAGGGGCGATTCCTGCGCCAATGGCACGACGAGCGGGACAATATCGTTTTCAATTATTATTTCAACACACGAATCGAACGGCTTTGCATACTTTGTTGAAACAACTCGTGCCGCAAATCTCGACGTTGAAACTTGCGGCAAAAGTGCGGTGGTCAATTGACGTTGACCCAGTAGATTTGTATTGATTGAAGTTTATTTTAAAAAGCGTAATTCGCCCGCTTCTTCAGTCACTTTTATCACGTCACCTGCAACAAATTTTCCGCCCAAAATGGCTTGTGCAAGTGGGTTTTCAAGTTGTTGTTGAATGGCTCGCTTCATTGGTCTTGCACCATAAATCGGATCAAATCCTGCTTCACCAAGTAAATCCAATGCGGCATCAGAAATTGCAAAACCAATTTCACGTTCTTGCAAACGGCGACGCAAATAATCAATTTGAATCACTGAAATGGCGCGAACTTGTTCACGTCCAAGCGAATGGAAAACCACCGCTTCATCAATTCGATTGATAAATTCAGGGCGGAATTTTGTGACCACAATATCCATCACCGCTGATTTCATCACGTCGTACATCGCTTCACCCGACAACGCTTGAATCACGTCCGAACCAATGTTGGAAGTCATCACGATAATTGTATTTTTAAAATCAACTGTGCGACCTTGACCATCAGTCAAACGCCCGTCGTCCAAAACTTGCAACAAAATGTTAAACACTTCGGGATGCGCTTTTTCAATTTCGTCGAGCAAAATCACCGAATACGGTTTACGTCGCACCAACTCTGTTAAATAACCGCCTTCTTCATAGCCCACATAACCTGGCGGCGCACCGATTAAACGTGCAACCGAATGTTTTTCCATGAATTCAGACATATCAATGCGAACCATTGCGTCTGTTGTATCAAACATAAATTCAGCTAACGCTTTGCACAATTCAGTTTTCCCCACGCCTGTTGGTCCTAAAAATAAAAACGAACCATTCGGACGATTTGGATCAGACAACCCTGCGCGTGAACGACGAATTGCATTGCTCACGGCTTTTAAAGCTTCATCTTGTCCAACAACGCGCTGTTTTAAATGCGCTTCCATTTGCAACAATTTTTCTTTTTCGCCTTCGAGCATTTTTGAAACAGGAATGCCCGTCCATTTCGATACAACTTCGGCAATTTCATCTTCAGTAACTTTGTTGCGAAGCAACGTCATTTTTGACATATCGACGTTTGTGGAGGCGGCAATTTGTTTTTCTAAATCAGGAATTATGCCGTATTGCAACTCAGACATTCGCGCCAAATCGTTGTTACGTCGCGCTGTTTCAACTTCGGCTCTTGCGTGTTCGAGTTTTTCTTTAATCGCCGCACTGCCTTGTAACGCGGATTTTTCAGCCTTCCAAACTTCTTCCAAATCGGAATATTCTTTTTCCAGCTCTTTGATTTCTTGCTCTAAAATTTCTAAACGTTTTTTTGAAGCGGCATCTTTTTCTTTTTTCAGCGCAACTTGTTCGATTTTGAGCTGAATCAATCGACGATGTAATTTGTCCATCACTTCAGGTTTTGAATCAATTTCCATCCGAATTCGACTGCCTGCTTCATCAATTAAATCAATCGCTTTATCGGGCAATTGCCTGTCGGAAATGTAACGATACGAAAGCGTTGCCGCCGCAACAATCGCAGGGTCGGTAATATCGACACCGTGATGAACTTCATATTTTTCTTTCAAACCGCGCAAAATCGCAATGGTGTCTTCAACGCTTGGTTCATCAACTAATACTTTTTGAAAACGTCGCTCTAACGCGGCATCTTTTTCAATGTATTTGCGGTATTCATCCAAAGTTGTCGCGCCAACGCAATGTAAATCGCCACGCGCTAACGCAGGTTTTAACATATTTCCCGCATCCATCGCGCCTTCGGCTTTGCCCGCGCCAACCATCGTGTGCAATTCGTCGATGAACAAAATGACTTGTCCTTCTTGTTTTGCCAAATCGTTCAAAACACCTTTTAAGCGTTCTTCAAATTCACCACGAAATTTTGCACCCGCAATTAACGCAGCCATGTCGAGTGCTAAGACTTGTTTGTTTTTCATGCCTTCAGGCACTTCACCATTAACAATACGTTGTGCCAATCCTTCAACAATCGCGGTTTTCCCAACACCAGGTTCGCCAATTAAAACGGGATTATTTTTGGTGCGACGTTGCAAGACTTGAATCGTGCGGCGAATTTCATCGTCGCGCCCAATGACAGGATCGAGTTTTCCTTGTTCGGCGCGTTCTGTGAGATTGATGGTGTATTTGTTCAATGCGCCACGTTGATCTTCAGCATTGGCTTCGTTTACTTTTTCGCCGCCGCGTAATTTTTCAATCGCGGGTTCGAGTAACACTTTACTGATGCCAAATTTTTTGAATAAATCTGTGAGAGAACCTTTTTCGTCAGCAACTGCCAATAAAAATAATTCGCTTGAAATGAAGGTATCGTGACGTTTTTGCGCCAATTTATCGGTGATATTTAACAGTCTATCTAATTCACCCGATAATCGAACATCGCCGCCTGTGCCGCTCACACTTGCTAAACGATTCACAGTGGCAAGTAATTCGGTTTGTAAACCTTGCATATTGATATTAGTTTGCGCGAGTAGCGGTTTGATGCTGCCGCCGTCTTGATCGAGCAACGCCAGCATCAAATGCGCGGGTTCGATAAATTGATGATCTTTGCCCAACGCTAAACTTTGTGCGTCAGCTAAGGCTTCTTGAAATTTACTGGTTAATTTGTCCATTCTCATGGTGTTTTCCTCAAAAAAATGAATTGATGATGTAACAGTGGAGTTGAAATAACAGTTTTCAATAGGCTTGCGTGGTCATAATGCGCGACTTTCGGCTAAAACGCGAACTAACAGCTCAAAATTAAAGATTAAATGTCAACCCGTGCAATGTAAAACACGACGGGTCTAACATTTGACTTCCGTTTTTGATTTTTTTTACATCAAGTTTATTTTTTTGAATGTAGCTGCTAGGTATCGCGTGGTTATAAGAGATTGCTTGAATTAACGCTTCATTGATTCAAAAAATTCATTATTGGTTTTAAAGTCCTTCAATTTACCAATTAAAAATTCTGATGCTGCGGTTTCGTCCATTGGTTGCAAAATTTTTCGTAAAATCCACGTTTTTTGCAGCGTATCTTGATCTACCAAATATTCCTCGCGACGTGTTCCAGAACGATTGATGTTAATGGCGGGATAAATTCTTTTTTCGGCAATTTTGCGATCTAAATGCAATTCCATATTGCCAGTGCCTTTAAATTCTTCGAAAATCACATCGTCCATTTTAGAACCCGTATCAACGAGCGCAGTTGCAATAATGGTTAAACTTCCGCCTTCTTCGATATTTCTTGCTGCACCAAAAAATCGTTTGGGTTTTTCTAAGGCATTTGCATCAATACCACCCGTTAAAATTTTGCCCGAAGACGGCACAACTGTATTGTAGGCACGTGCCAAACGGGTAATGGAATCTAACAAAATCACAACATCATGTTTGTGTTCAACCAAACGGCGTGCTTTTTCAATCACCATTTCTGCAACTTGAACGTGACGTGTTGCGGGTTCGTCAAACGTACTTGAAATCACTTCACCATTTACACATCGCTCCATTTCGGTAACTTCTTCTGGACGTTCGTCTATCAAAAGTACAATCAAATAACATTCAGGATATGTTTCAGCAATGGCTTGTGCCAAACTTTGCAAAATCATGGTTTTACCCGCTTTTGGTGGGGAAACAATCAAACCGCGTTGCCCTTTACCAATCGGTGCAATCAAATCAATCATTCGTCTGGTTAAATCTTCACTCGTTCCATTACCTTGTTCCAAAACAAAGCGTTGGTGAGCAAATAACGGTGTCAGGTTTGAAAAAGTGATTTTGTTTTTGGTATTTTCAGGTGGTTCAAAATTGATTTGATCCACTTTTAACATCGCAAAATAACGTTCGTTATCTTTTGGTGGACGAATTTTGCCAGTAATAGTGTCGCCCGTTTTTAATGAAAAGCGTCGAATTTGACTAGGTGAAACATAAATATCATCTGGTCCTGCAAGGTACGAGCAGCCTGGTGTGCGTAAGAAACCAAAACCATCTTGCAAAATTTCCAATACACCGTCACCGGAAATATCGTCACCTGCTTTTGCTTGTTTTTTCAAAATGGCGAAAATTAAATCTTGTTTACGCGATCGCGCAACATTTTCTAGCCCAAGGGATTCAGCAATTTCGATAACTTCACTGATTTGTTTTAGTTTTAACTCGGTAAGATTCATAAAAAGACAGCTCAAAAGAAAAGAATAGCGTTAAGAATTAAATTCATAACGATTGGGAGTAGAAAGAAAATTAAGGGATATTTATTTGAAATGATAGGCTTGAGTTCGCACGAATGTGAGAGCGATAAGTATAGCTTAACTGTGCTATATCGTCCAACCTAATGGCAATAAAGTCACTAATTAGCGTATGTTTTGTGCTATATTTCACAACATAAAAGAGCATTACGCTGATTAAAACTATTAAAAATAATTACTGTATGAACGAATTAGAAACGGTTTGGATTGTTGATGACGACAAATCCATTCGTTGGGTTATAGAAAAAGCTCTGCAAAAAGCGGCAATGACTACCCGCAGTTTTCTAAACGCCAAAGAATTACTCGCCGCGCTACAAAATGAAGTTCCCGATATTTTGATTACTGACATTCGTATGCCAAATATGAATGGTTTGGAATTACTCGATAACATTCAACTTAATTACCCCGAATTGCCAGTCATCGTCATGACGGCACATTCTGATTTAGACAGCGCAGTGGCCGCCTTTCACGGTGGAGCGTTTGACTATTTGCCAAAGCCTTTTGATATTCAGGAATTAGTTGAATTAGCCCGTCGTGCTTGCGTTCATTCTCAACAACAACGTGAAAGAGCCGCAAATCCCACCGCGTTAAAAACCACTGCAATTCCAGACATTATTGGTGAAGCTCCCGCAATGCAGGAAGTTTTTCGAGCCATCGGACGATTGGCACGTTCACAAATTACTGTGTTAATTAATGGTGAATCTGGAACGGGCAAAGAATTGGTTGCAAAAGCCTTGCATCGTCACAGTCCTCGCAGTGCGAAACCCTTTATTGCTCTAAATATGGCAGCAATTCCGAAGGATTTAATGGAATCTGAATTATTTGGACACGAAAAAGGCGCATTCACAGGTGCATTACAACGTCGGGCGGGGCGATTTGAACAAGCCAATAATGGCACGCTATTTTTAGATGAAATTGGCGATATGCCTGCTGAGTTACAGACACGTTTATTGCGTGTGTTGGCGGACGGCGAGTTTTACCCTGTCGGTGCTTATACTTCGGTTAAAGTTGACGTGCGAATTATTGCAGCGACACATCAAAATTTAGAAAAACTGGTCGAACAAGAGCGTTTTCGAGAAGATTTATTTCATCGTTTAAATGTTATTCGCATTCATATTCCGCCACTACGCGAGCGCAAACAAGACATCCCTTTGTTGTTGCGTTATTTTTTGCAGCAAGCCTCGAAGGAATTAGATATGGAAGTCAAAATTTTAAAACCCGATGTGGAAACATTATTAAGTACCTTGGATTGGCGTGGAAATGTACGGCAATTAGAAAATACTTGTCGTTGGTTGACGGTCATGGCTTCAGGAAGAGAAATTCACACTCATGACTTGCCGCCTGAATTGTTAACGGCAAACACTCACAAAGCACAACTGACGGGCGACTGGCAAAGTTTATTGCGAGCGGTAATTGATCAACATTTGCTAAATAAAACCACTGAAATTGCGAAACACATTATTCCTGTCGTTGAAGAAATTTTGATAAAAGCGGCGTTGGATTTTACAGGTAATAAACGTAATGAATCGGCGGTTTTGCTGGGCTATGGTCGCAATACATTGACACGAAAAGTAAATGAATTAAATATTACCGCCGAACTGTAAATGGGTTAGGCGTACTGAATTTTAGTGTTTTAATTTGTTTGTTAAAATTCCAGAAATCCCCCAACCTATACCGCTGTTGTTTTATAATTTGTATCTCATTCAATTAAAAAATCAGGAGTTTAAAAATGGCTATTTCTCTTAACAAAGGCGGCAATCTTAGTTTGTCTAAAACCGATCCAACATTAAATAATGTGCTTATCGGATTGGGCTGGGATGCACGCCCAACGGACGGGCAAGATTTCGATTTAGATGCCAGTGCATTTATGTTGAAAAATGATGGAAAAGTTCGCTCAGATGCAGATTTTGTTTTTTATAATCAGAAACGTTCGGCTTGCGGTTCCGTTGAACATTCAGGTGATAATTTAACAGGCAAAGGAGAAGGCGATGATGAAACGTTACTTTTACAATTGAACAAAATTCCTGCCGATGTCGAGCGCGTATCTTTTGCTGTAACCATTCATGATGCAGACACTCGCAAACAAAATTTTGGACAAGTTTCAAATGCGTTTATTCGCGTGGTGAATAAAGATTCAGGCGTTGAAATTGCACGTTATGATTTAAGTGAAGATGCGTCGGTTGAAACGGCGATGATTTTTGGTGAAATTTATCGACACAATGGCGAATGGAAATTTAAAGCTGTTGGTCAAGGTTATGCGGGTGGATTAGCACCGTTAGCAACACAATTTGGAATCAATATCTAAAATATTTTCGGCAAATTTGCTTCATTTTAAATTTTTGTAGGGTGTAATTAGTTCCGTGCAACCGTTTCGTAAAGTATTTTAAAATCAAACGCACATTTTGTACTGACACATCATTTTTACACCCTCATCATTTTGTCCGTGCTTAGAGACGCAATCCTAGAGTTTTTATTCAAAATAGTGAAACGCTACCCAAAAAAATGAAAATATCACTTATAGTTGCCATGTCGATGAATCGAGTTATTGGAATCAATAACAAAATGCCGTGGCATTTATCGGCAGATTTAAAACGATTCAAAACCATCACCATGAATGCACCGATTTTAATGGGACGAAAAACATTTGAATCGATAGGAAAGCCGTTAATTGGACGCACAAATATTATTTTAAGTCGCAATGCTAATTATCAACCTGAAGGTTGCTTAGTCTTCGATTCACTCGAAATGGCGTTAAATTCTGCACAAAATTACGGTGACGAACTTTTTGTTATTGGTGGCATGACACTTTATAAAATAGCTTTACCCATCGCACAACGCTTATATTTGACCGATATTGAAGCCGAATTTCAAGGCGACACATTTTTTCCTGAAATTGACTTGAATGATTGGAATGTAATTTCTTGTGAACGAATATCTGACGATGCAAGTGTTGATTTTAACTATCGTTTTTTGACGTTAGAAAAAATACCGTAAAATCCAACCTCATTACACTTTAGAAAACGTACGTTTAAAATTTCAAATAGCAAACTCAATAAATCGCGACTTTTGTTATACTTTCACCCCGACCTTCCACTCCTTAAAACACTAAAAAATTTATGGCGCAATACATTTATTCAATGAATCGGGTGGGCAAAATTGTCCCGCCTAAAAAATATATTCTTAAAGACATTCGTTTGTCTTTTTTCCCAGGCGCGAAAATTGGCGTTTTGGGTTTAAACGGCTCAGGTAAATCAACGCTGTTACGCATTATGGCGGGATTAGACACTGAAATCGAAGGCGAAGCGATTCCGCTAAAAGGCATAAACATTGGTTATTTGTCACAAGAGCCTCAACTCAATCCTGAAAAAAATGTGCGCGGCAATATCGAAGAAGCCGTTGAAGAAATCAAAACGGCATTGGCACAACTCGATCAAGTTTATTTAGATTACGCCGCCGAAGATGCTGATTTTGACAAACTCGCCGCAGAGCAAGCACGTTTAGAAGACATTATTAACGCTTGCGATGGACACAATTTAGACCGCAAATTGGAAGTTGCTGCTGACGCGTTGCGTTTACCTGAATGGGATGCCGACGTAACCAAATTATCGGGTGGTGAAAAACGCCGCGTGGCACTTTGCCGTTTATTACTTTCAAATCCTGATATGTTGCTCCTCGACGAGCCAACCAACCATTTGGACGCAGAATCGGTTGCGTGGCTTGAACGCTTTTTGCACGATTACACAGGAACAGTTGTTGCGGTGACGCATGATCGTTATTTCTTAGATAACGTTGCAGGTTGGATTTTAGAACTCGATCGCGGCTCAGGCATTCCTTGGGAAGGCAATTATTCCAGCTGGCTCGAACAAAAAGGCGCACGTTTATTGTTAGAAGAAAAACAAGAATCGGCGCGTCAAAAAGCAATGAAAGAGGAACTTGAATGGGTACGTTCTGGTGCAAAAGGTCGTCACGCGAAAAGTAAGGCACGTTTGGCACGTTTTGACGAATTATCATCAACCGAAACACAAAAACGTAACGAAACCCAAGAAATTTACATTCCACCTGGTCTGCGTTTAGGTGATGTGGTAATTGAAGCAAACAGTATTTCTAAATCATTTGGCGATAAATTATTATTTAACGATTTGAGTTTTAAATTACCACCTGGCGGTATCGTGGGAATTATTGGCGCGAATGGCGCGGGTAAAACAACGCTATTCCGCATTATGGCGGGATTTGAAAAACCGGATTCAGGCGAATTAAAAATTGGTGAAACGGTAAAACTCGCTTACGTTGATCAGTTACGCGACGATATGGAAGCCACAAAAACAGTGTTTGAAGAAGTTTCTGAAGGTTTAGACATGATTACCGTCGGCACTTATCAAACGCCGTCGCGTGCCTATTTGGGACGCTTTAATTTCAAAGGCGGCGATCAACAAAAATTCATTGGTGATTTGTCAGGGGGTGAACGAAATCGGGTGCATTTGGCGAAATTATTGAAAACGGGCGGTAACGTGCTTTTACTTGACGAACCGACCAATGATTTAGACGTTGAAACCTTGCGAGCATTGGAAGAAGCGATAGTCAATTTCCCAGGTTGCGCGGTTGTCATTTCGCACGATCGTTGGTTTTTAGATCGAATTGCAACGCACATTTTAGCGTTTGAAGGCGACAGCCAAGTCGTTTGGTTTGAAGGAAATTACGCTGATTATGAAGCGGATCGCCATCGTCGTTTGGGAACTGATGCGGATTCACCTCGTCGTTTAAAATACAAAAAATTATCTTAATCAAAATTTTTAGGTATATAAAAATGCGTACTTTCATTTCTCTATTATTACTTGCTTCGGCAAGTATTACTTCTGCTTATGCGGCGACAACAACGGCATTACCTTCAATTGTTGAAATGCAAACCAATGTCGGTACAGTCACCATTGAGTTAAACCATGACAAAGCACCGATTAGTTCAAAAAATTTTTTGAATTATGTGAACAGTAATTTTTATAAAAATACGATGTTTCATCGAATTTATAGCGGTTATGACACGGTAGATGGTTCAAAGTTACTGCTTAGAGTGGTTCAAGGTGGCGGTTTTGATGCGCCAACAAAAAAGAAAAAAGCGACAAATCCTCCCATCGTCAATGAAGCAAACAACGGCTTGCATAATTCAGTTGGTACAATTGCAATGGCACGATCAGCAGAACCAAATTCAGCGACGGCACAATTTTTTTTCAATGTCACCGATAATTCTGAGTTCTTTGATTTAGCGACAGGAAATGCTGGGTATGCTGTATTTGGTAAAGTTATTAGTGGCATGGATTTAGTCACTAAAATCGGCAATTACAACACCATTAAAACAACCGATTCTTATGATGGCAGTCCAAAAGACCCCGTTCTTGTTCCTTACGTTGATGGTGTGAGTGATTGCGGTTTTAATTTTTGCGTTAAAAAAGTCATCGTTGAAGCGGTTTATACAAGTGACATCTTAGATACACTGCGTTCTGCCACACGAATCACTGTGAATGGAAACGGAAAAGTGACTAGCCTTCCCAGTGGATTACTCTGCGGCATTGTAAGTAAAACCTGTAGCCTAAAAAAGCCTTTTGGAACAGCTCTACAACTTATTACTAAACCTTCGGCTGGCTATGAATTTAAAGGCTGGACGGGAGATTGCCAAGGCATGGTGACACCATTGAACATCGACACAAAAACCAGCAATCACAATTGCACCGCAACATTTGCAAAAATTGGCGCGTAACTCAAGCAAGGAACATCAAGTGCGTTTATTTATTTCTTCATTTTTACTCGCTGCGTTGGCAAGTTTTACGTCTGCTCACGCGGCAACAGTTGCACCGCCTTCGATTGCCGAAATACAAACCAGCGTTGGCACCGTGACAATCCAACTGAATTGGGAAAAAGCACCGATTAGTTCCAGAAATTTTCTCGATTACATTCAAAAAGGTTTTTATAAAAATACGATTTTTCACCGTGTTATTAAAAATTTTATGATTCAAGGCGGTGGCGTAGATGCCGCAACGGGAAAATTTAAAACAATTGACACGCCGACGATTAAAAATGAAGCGGATAATGGATTGAGCAACACATTCGGAACCATAGCAATGGCAAGAACTTCTGCACCCGATTCGGCAAGTTCACAATTTTTTATTAACACTGTGGACAATAAATTTTTAGATAAAACTGAAACCAGTGCGGGTTATGCCGTATTTGGTGAAGTGGTTGCTGGAATGGACGTTGCCAGTAAAATCGGCAATTTCGCCACTTACAGCGAATTGCCGTTTAGTGACACGAATAGTTTGGTTGTTGTTGATGCCGTTTATACCAGTAACGCGCTTGATAAAATCAATTCACGAACTCGTATCACGGTAAATGGTAGCGGCGTGGTAACTAGCACACCAAGTACCTTAAATTGTGATGGTGTGAATAACAAAAAATGTGTTGCTGCGACTAAAATTGGTGGGCAGTTTTCGGTAATTGCCAAGGCGGCAACTGGATTTGAATTTGCTGGTTGGCGAGGCGATTGCCAAGGTGTAAAAACAACATTACCGATTAACACAAAAACAGGCAATCACAACTGCACAGCCACTTTTGTGAAAACAAACGCTTAAACCTTCCCCAAACTTTTTATGCTTAACGGAGCGACCTGTGACAAACGTGCAAGATATTACCAGTCCAATTAGTTCTTCAGAAAAACGCGCCATTGGCTCGCTTGCTGCAATTTACGCCCTGAGAATGTTGGGGCTGTTTATGATTTTGCCCGTATTGTCGCTATTTGCTGAACAATTAGAAGGCGCAACGCCCGCGTTAATTGGTTTAGCGATGAGTATTTACGGCTTGCCACAAGTGCTTTTGCAAATTCCATTCGGTTTAATGTCAGACAAGTTTGGACGTAAAAAACTAATTATCATTGGCTTAGTTTTATTTTTTGTGGGCAGTGTCGTTGCGGCATTATCGAGCGATATTTACGGTGTTTTAATTGGTCGAGCGTTACAAGGCGCAGGAGCAATTTCAGCCGTGATTATGGCGTTAGTTGCCGATTTAACACAGGAAATTCACCGCACCAAAGCAATGGCAACAATCGGTATTAGTATCGGAATGTCATTTGGAGCGGGAATTGTCGCAGGACCTATTATTGCCGCGACATTCGGTGGCGTTCACGGTGTCTTTTGGACAACGGCTGCTTTAACTTTGTTGGCAATTGCAGTCATTATTTTTGTCGTACCCAATCCGCAAAAATCAAAATTACATCGTGACGCAGAATTTGTGCCTTCTGACGCAATGGCAGCGTTAAAAAACCCTGAACTTTTGCGTTTAGATTACGGTATTTTTATTTTACATTTGATTTTGATGGCGATTTTTGTCGTCGTGCCAAAATTAATGCGTGATACAGGTTTAGTTGCTGGAAACGAATGGCAAGTTTATTTGCCCATTTTTGTGATTTCAATGGCGTTAATTGTTCCGTTCATCATTTTGGCGGAGAAAAAACGCCAAATGAAAAAAGTGTTTTTAGGTGCAATTGCAACGTTGTCGGTTGCGTCGCTGGGTTTCGCGCTATTTCACGACAGCTTATTCATGCTGATTTCGTTTTTGAGCGTGTTCTTTTGTGGCTTTAATTTACTTGAAGCCACGTTGCCGTCGTTGGTTTCTAAAACGGCACCAGCTGATTTGAAAGGTACGGCGATGGGCGCGTATTCCAGCTCGCAATTTATGGGTTTATTTTGTGGCGGATTAGTTGGCGGTTGGTTCAACGGTCAATTTGGCGTAACAGCCGTATTTTTAGTTTGCGTGGCATTAACGGCAAGTTGGTTCGCGGTGTCATTTTTCATGAAAGAACCACGTTATTTAGCAAGTTTGTTAATTTCAATTGAAGTCATGAGCGAAGATGATGCCCATTTATTTTCCGACGAATTGTTGAAAGTAACGGGCATTGCGGAAGTCATTTTACATTACAAAGAAGCCGTGCTTTATGTCAAAGTTGATAACCAAATTCTTGATAAAGAAAAACTGCAAGCCTTGATGAACACGCATATTAACGCTTATCAAAACGTTGTTTAAATACATTGATAACAAAATGGAATGAAAATGAAAGTTGAATTTTTAGTACAGGGTTCTGCTATAGAACCTTACAAAGTTACATTTCAAAGAACTGGGCAACACTTGTCAGCTTTTTGTACCTGTCCTGCTGGAATAAATGGTCAATACTGCAAACATCGCTTTTCTATTTTGCGTGGTGAAACAGAGGGAATTGTTAGCAACAATCTAAACGAAATAAAAGTTGTTGTCGATTTACTAGCGGGTACTGATATTGAAGATGCACTCATAGAAATGGAGCAAGCTGAAATTGAGGCAGAACGAGCAAAAAAGATTATTGCTAAGGCAAAGAAAAAAATTACAACGCTCATGCACTCTTAAAGTCAAAAGAACTTATGACGTTCAAAGATTATCAACAGCTTGTTGCACAACTCAATTGTTGGAGTCACGCTTATCATGTTCTCGACGCACCTCTGATTTCAGACTCGGAATACGATGCCACGTTTCAGGAACTACGAACAATAGAAAAACAGCATCCTACTTGGATTGTGTCCGAATCACCAACGCAACGAGTTGGTGATATTGTCAGTAGTGTGTTTCGTAAAATTCCCCACGAAATAAAAATGTTGTCACTGGAGAATGCTTTTTCACTGGAAGAAACAAACGCATTCTTTTTGAGAGCTGCCAAAAGTTTGGTGGATTTAGAAGATTTTGAAAAATTGGATAATTTATTAGCCGATACAACAATAAAAAAAGCACAAGAATTAAAATCAGAATTTAAAGCGTTAGCGACAAGTCAGTTATTTGAAACGTTGCCAATTTTCAGCGAACCGAAATTAGACGGTTTTGCAATTAGTTTGCATTATGAAAATGGCATATTGATTTATGGCGCAACACGCGGTGACGGTGAAATTGGTGAAGATGTCACGCATACGATTAAAACGATTCAATCTATTCCGTTGAAATTACAAACCGACACACCGCCTGAAATTTTGGAGGTACGCGGCGAAGTGTTTATGACTAAAGCGGTTTTTGAACAACTTAATCAAAGTGAAAATGTCCGCTCGTTTGTGAATCCTCGCAATGCAGCTGCGGGAACCATTCGCCAACTTAATCCACAAGCAGCAATGGAACGACCGTTGCAATTTATTCCCTACGGCATGGGGGCTTATTCGGATGAACGCGAATTTACACGCCACGCTGAAATCCTGTCGTATTTTGGTGAAATTGGTTTTAAAACAAATCAGAACTGCCGTGCATTTTTAGCTAGCGAAACCGCTTTTGAACAAGATTATCAACGCATGGAAGCCTTGCGTGATTCGTTGCCAATGGAAATCGACGGCATTGTTTATAAAATTGATGACTTGAATTTGCAGGAAAAATTAGGTTTTATCGCCCGTTCACCAAAATGGGCGGTTGCCCGAAAATTTCCCGCGCAAGTTATGACTACGACATTGTTAGATGTAGATTTTCAAGTCGGACGAACGGGCGTTTTAACACCAGTGGCGCGGCTAGAGCCTGTTTTTGTCGGTGGCGTAACCGTTAGCAATGCAACGCTTCACAACATGGACGAAATTGGGCGTTTAAAGTTGTGCATCGGCGACAAAGTTCAAATTCACCGAGCTGGTGATGTCATTCCGAAAGTTGTGAAAGTTGTTTCTGAAGGTGAAATACGGCGAGCGATTGTAATGCCAGCTCATTGTCCCGTTTGTGAATCAGAAGTGATAAAAACAGTGAATGAAATTGTGTACAAAAATAAACCAAGTAAAAAAATTACCACTTATCACTGCTCAGGTGGATATTTTTGTGCCGCACAAATCGTTGAGCGTATTAAATACTACGCATCACGAAATTGCTTAAACATTCGCCAACTCGGCGCAAAACTAGTCGAAGTGCTTTGTGAACAAGGCGTGTTAAATAACGTCGCGGATATTTATCGTCTGCAAATTGCTGATATTGCTAATTTGGAAGGACAAGGCGAAAAAAATGCCGCCAAAATTCTCGCCGCCATTGAAGCCTCAAAACACACAAAATTCAGCACATTTTTAACCGCATTGGGAATTTCAGAAGTTGGCGAAAGTGGCGCGAAAAATTTAGCACGGCATTTTAAAACGTTAGACAAATTACGCGCCGCAGATGAAGAAGCCTTAGTGCAAGTGCCAGATGTTGGCGCAGTGACAGCACATAATGTACGAACTTTTTTTGACGATACCGCACAAAATCAATTAGTCGATGATTTACTTTGTGCAGGTGTGTTTTGGGACGAAAACGAAAATGAATCCATTGAAAATAAACAATCGTTATCAGGTCAAACATGGGTTTTGACGGGAACGTTAAGTTTGCCGCGCAACGAAATCAAAGCAAAATTAGAGCGTTTAGGCGCGAAAGTTTCGGGTGCGGTTTCTGCCAAAACAACTTATGTTTTGGCGGGTGAAGCGGCAGGCTCTAAACTGACAGAAGCACAAAAGTTAGGTATCAAAATTATCAATGAAGCGCAATTTTTGGAATTAACACAATGACACAGATGAAATCTGCCCTCGTACTTGCCAGCGGAAACGCGGGGAAAATGCAAGAATTTCAAGCCTTATTACCGACTTATTCACTTGTTTCACAAACGCTTTTTAATGTTCCAGAAATCGAAGAAACGGGGACGACATTTGTTGAAAATGCGATTTTAAAAGCGCGTCACACCGCGAAAATTTCAAATTTACCCGCGATTGCAGATGATTCGGGATTAGTTGTTGCGGCGTTACACGATGCACCAGCGGTTTACTCAGCGCGTTACGCAGGAAAAGGCGCGACCGATTCTGAAAATATCGCCAAACTGTTACGCGAATTGGATGGAATTTCAACCATTCATCGTCATGCTTACTTTTTTTGCGTATTGGTTTTAATGCGGCACGCCGAGGATCCGTGTCCGTTGATTGCTCAAGGTCGTTGGGAAGGAGTCATTTTGGAAGAGCCGCGTGGTAAACACGGCTTTGGTTACGATCCGATTTTTGGCGTGCCTTCGCATTCATGCAGCGCGGCGGAATTAACGCTTGAAATCAAAAATACTCTGAGCCATCGCGCTCAAGCGTTGGCACAATTGCAACGTGAAATCAGTCAGCAAGCGCATCATTGATAGAAAACCTGTAAAATTTACGTTTTATTTTAAATTGGAGAAAATTGTGTTTAGAGGCACAACCATACTTTCGGTACGCCGAGGTGATAAAGTTGTCATTGGTGGCGACGGTCAAGTGACATTGGGCAATACAGTCATGAAAGGCAACGCTCGCAAAGTGCGTCGTTTATATCACGACAAAGTCATTGCTGGATTTGCAGGCGCGACAGCCGATGCCTTCACTTTGTTTGAACATTTTGAAGGCAAACTCGAAAAACATCGTGGTAATTTAACCCGTGCAGCTGTTGAAATGGCAAAAGATTGGCGTACAGATCGAGCATTACGCAAATTAGAAGCTCTTTTAACGATTGCGGATTCTAAAACGTCATTGATTATTTCTGGAACAGGTGACGTAATTGAGCCTGAATCTGAATTTGACTTAATGGCAATTGGTTCGGGCGGTTCATTTGCTCAAGCTGCGGCGCGTGCGTTGCTTGAAAATACGGATTTAAGTGCGCGAGAAATCGTTGAGCGTTCGCTCAATATCGCCGCTGATATTTGCATTTACACTAATCACAATTTGCGTATCGAAGAACTCGACGTTGAACCTAAAGAGTAAGAAATTTTATGACACAAATGACACCTAAAGAAATTGTCAGCGAATTAGACAAACACATTGTTGGACAAGCGGGCGCAAAGCGTTCTGTGGCAATTGCCTTGCGAAACCGCTGGCGCAGACAACAAATTACTGGCACGTTGCACGACGAAATTACGCCAAAAAATATTTTAATGATTGGACCTACAGGCGTGGGTAAAACTGAAATTGCGCGTCGTTTAGCAAAACTCGCTTACGCGCCATTCATTAAAATTGAAGCCACCAAATTTACCGAAGTGGGTTACGTTGGGCGTGATGTTGAATCAATTATTCGTGATTTAGCAGATACGGCTGTCAAAATGACGCGCACGACTGAAATGGAAAAAATGAAAACCGAAGCGGCAAATGCTGCCGAAGAACGTGTTTTAGATATTTTGATTCCGCGTGCTGAAGGTTGGTCACCAGACGATTCGCCAAACGGTGATGCGACACGCGAAAAAATGCGTAAAAAATTGCGTGATGGCGATTTAAATGACAAAGAAATTGAAGTCGATGTCCAAATGACCGCAATTGGCGTTGAAATCATGGCTCCGCCAGGTATGGAAGAAATGACAAGCCAATTGCAGGGAATGTTTCAAAGTATGGGACAAGGTAAAACACGTCCGCGCAAAATGAAAATAAGCAAAGCTCTACACGTTTTACAAGAAGAAGAAGCTGAAAAACTCATCAACGAAGACGACATTCGTTTGCGTGCAATTGATTCTGTCGAGCAAAACGGCATCGTGTTTTTGGACGAAATCGACAAAATTTGTAAGCGTTCAGAATTGGGCGGTGGCGGTGGTGAAGTTTCACGCGAAGGCGTACAACGTGATTTATTGCCATTAGTTGAAGGCAGCACCGTCAGTACAAAATACGGAATGATTAAAACCGACCACATTTTGTTTATTGCGTCGGGTGCGTTTCACGTCGCAAAACCGTCGGATTTAATCCCCGAATTACAAGGGCGTTTCCCGATTCGTGTGGAATTGAGTGCGTTATCGGCTGAAGATTTTGTGCGAATTTTGACTGAGCCGAATGCGTCGTTAACTGAGCAATACAGCGCGTTGCTTGCAACCGAAGGCGTAAATTTATCGTTTGCCGAAGATGGCATTAAACGAATTGCTGAAATGGGTTGGCAAGTCAATGAAACCACTGAAAACATTGGCGCACGCCGTTTGCATACGATGTTAGAAAAATTGCTCGAAGAAATTTCGTTTGAAGCGTCCGACATGATTGATAAAACAGTCGTGGTTGATGCGGCTTATGTGAATAAATATCTGGGTGAATTGGTCAAAGACGAAGATTTGAGCCGTTATATTTTATAAAATTTGAGCATGGCAACTTCATTTAGTTGCCAGCATTACGAGCGTTACAAAAACGCTTCCTCTTGAAATCCTACCTATGACTAAATCTATTCAAACAACTTGTCCCTACTGTGGCGTAGGCTGTGGCATTAGTGCGAAAGTTGACGTTGTGCATCGGCATATCAAAATCAATGGCGATAATTTACATCCTGCCAATTTTGGACGTTTATGTTCAAAAGGTTCTGCGCTCAGTGAAACGATTGAACTCAAAGGACGATTATTGCAACCAAACGTTTATGGACGTGAAACGTCGTGGACAGAAGCGTTAGATTTAGTTGCTGATTCATTCAAAAGCGTCATTGAAAAACACGGCGCAAATGCGGTTGCCATTTACGGTTCTGGGCAATTGTTGACCGAAGATTATTACGTTGCCAATAAGCTCATGAAAGGCTTTATCGGTAGCGGTAATATGGATACAAACAGCCGATTGTGTATGTCATCATCGGTTGCAGGACACAAACGCGCTTTCGGTGCAGACGTTGTGCCGAACTGCTACGAAGATTTTGAACACGCGGATTTGATTTTGCTGATTGGCTCAAATACCGCGTGGTGTCATCCCGTGAGTTTTCAACGTATTCGTGCTGCAAAAGAGAATAATCCAAATTTGAAAGTTGTCGTAATTGATCCGCGCAAAACGGCGAGTTGTGATATTGCTGATTTACATTTGCCGTTAGCGAGCGGCACAGATGCAATTTTGTTTAACGGTTTATTTCAATTTTTACACGCGCAAAATAAATTGGATTTAGATTTTGTTGAAAATCACACCGAAGGTTTTGAAGCAGTTTTAGATTGTTTAGCATTGGAAAATTTCAGCATTGAAAACGTTGCAAGTC
>CAIRCR010000482.1 GCA_903877065.1 uncultured Pseudomonadota bacterium | reverse complement strand
TAGGAACAGAAGGTTTCTAGGGCAAGACTGAGAGTAAATCGAGTGATTAGATTCACACCAGAGCGGGTTGCTTTGGACGGTTTATATCGAGGTACAAGAGTTCTTTGACGTGTTGATAGAAATAAAGAAGAGATACTGTGTCAGTTTATGAACAATCATTTTTTAAATAAAATTGAAGTAGTGAAAATTGTTAATTTGTTGCAAATGTTAAGAGGCGAATAATGAACATTAACGCCAGCATTATCGACCAACGAATCACTAAAATCATTGAGCAACATTCTGACTGGTTGCCGTAGTATGAAACCATATTTAGTCCATTCATTACCGTTACAGAATTTGGATTATCAGCGATTGATAAGCCTTGTCGGTCAAGCCAATGCAGAGCTGGCACGTTACGATGGTTTATTGCAAGGTATTGTAAATCCTGTAGTTTTGCTGTCACCCATTACCACGCAAGAGGCAGTGCTGTCTTCTAAAATTGAAGGCACACAAGCCACGCTCGACGAGGTTTTAGAATACGATGCGGGGATTCAAATGGACGAATTCAAAACGCAAGATATTCACGAAATCGGCAATTATCGCAAGGCGTTAATGCTTGCATCGGATGATTTGCGAGAACGTCCCATTTCGCTGTTTTTAATTCGAGAAATGCACCGTATTTTGCTTGATAGCGTGCGGGGGCGTGATAAAGAACCTGGCGAATTTCGCCGCGATCAAAACTGGATTGGTTCAAAAGGTTGCACGATAGATAACGCTTCATTTGTGCCTGTGTCGCCATTGCATTTGCAAACGGCATTAGCAGATTGGATTCAATATATTCAAAGCGACGACATTGATGCGTTATTACAGCTCGCGGTGGTTCACGCGCAATTTGAGTTAATCCACCCGTTCAAAGATGGTAATGGTCGAATTGGCCGGTTATTGATTCCGTTGTTTTTATATCAAAAGAAAAAACTTGCGTCGCCGATGTTTTATTTGAGTGCGTATTTAGAAGAAAATAGGGATGAGTATTACGAACGACTTGCGGGGATTTCGCAAAATGATGATTGGAATGGTTGGATTGCTTTTTTCTTAAAAGCGATTGCGGTGCAAGCGAGTGAAAATGCCAAAAAAGTCCATGAAATTTTGGCGTTGTACGAAACCATGAAACAGCGAATCGTGGACATTACCCATTCACAGTATTCAATTCAAATTCTTGATGCGTTATTTGATCATCCGATTTTTCAAACGACTGATTTAGCCACGCGAACCAACATACCCAAACAAACGTTGATGCCTTTAATTCGACAAATCAAAGATTCGGGTTATTTGAAAGTGGTGCAAGAAGCGAGCGGCAGACGTGCGGCAACATTGGCATTTTCAGAATTATTGAACATTGCCGAAGGTCGAAAAATTTTGTGATTAGTTTTGTGTCCCGTTCATCATTCACAAAATAGTTTGTGTCCGATATTTTTAAAAATATCAGATACAACGTTTTTTGTTGATGATTTATCGGACACAAAAGTTAGAACAAAAACGTTGATTTTAAGAACACATTTATTCAAGGACAAAAAATTATGTCAGGATTCAAATTTGAAGGCTTGATGATAGAAAACATCATACTTCACAATGTTTATCCACGCACGTCAGATAAACAGTTAGTTGAACCAAAACTCAGCACCAATCTAATCAAGTTACCGCAAAAAGCATTAGACGCTTTGCAATTAAGAATCACCAAGGCGTTAGGAAATAGATCACATGGAATTGAAATGTCTATTGAACAAATAGACGATGATAGTTTTTTT
>CAIRCR010000481.1 GCA_903877065.1 uncultured Pseudomonadota bacterium | reverse complement strand
GCGTGCCGAATTTCAACCAGTGAAGTTTTAATATCTGTGGGATTAACGACTGTGTTTTGCATAATGTTCAGGTTTCGGGTGGTTAAGTACCGATAAGGCTTGAATGGTGTTTTAAGCCTGTTGTGGAATTTTGTAATTGACAAGTGACAACTACAAAATCAGCGTAGATTCTAACAACTCAGCGTTTGAATTAAAACGAGTTTGTTTGAGCGGGTTGTAATCCGCCACACCTTGTAACGGATTTAAGTAACTATCAGCTTTTGGATAGTTTTAAGTACAGACATAAAGAGGTCTGTACTTAAAACGATTTAAACAACATCAAGACAAATTTTAAAATTCTTCCCAATCATCATTCACGGCTACAAATGTTTCCTTAGCGGCAGCTTGGGGAGCTGGACTTGGTTTGTGTGTTGCACTTGGCGTACTTTTCACTTCAGTTTTGCCCGCACTTTTTTGACCGCGTTCATTGCCTGTTGTGAAATGCGAAAGTTCTTTTGCCAAATGCTGTGTTTGTGATTCGAGTGACTCTGCGGTTGCGGCAACTTCTTCAACTAACGCCGCATTTTGTTGTGTCACATCGTCCATCGAGGCAATGGCTTGTCCAACTTGTGAAATGCCCGCATTTTGTTCTTGTGAGGCATTGGAAATTTCAGAAATAATTGAAGTCACATTTTGAATCGCGTCAACAATATCTTGCATCGTTTGACCCGCTTCTGCGACTTGTTTGCTACCGCCTGAAACACGTTCAACGGAATCACTAATCAAACGTTTAATTTCACCCGCCGCGTTTGCCGCACGTTGCGCTAAATTACGAACTTCGATTGCCACAACGGCAAAGCCTTTGCCTTGATCACCTGCACGAGCCGCTTCAACAGCCGCGTTTAATGCCAAAATGTTTGTTTGGAAAGCAATATCGTCGATGACCGAGATAATATCGACGATTCGCAATGACGATTCGTTGATATTATCCATTGTACTAACCACTTGTCTGACAACAACCACGCCTTTATTTGCCGTTTCAGTTGCGCCGACGGCCAGATCATTCGCTTTTTTAGCATTTTCGCTGTTGTGTTCAACCGTTGAAGTCAATTCGTGCATACTGGCTGCGGTTTCTTCTAACGCTGCGGCTTGTTGTTCCGTGCGATGCGCTAAATCATTATTTCCCGCTGCAATTTCAGTTGAAACGGCTGCAATCGTACTTGTTGTATCTTTAATTTCGGCGATTAAATCTTTCAAGTTTTCAGTCGTATTATTCATACCACTTTTTACTTCGCCAAAAATCCCAGTGTAATCTTTAGTAATCGTTTGAGTTAAATCACCGTTAGCCAACGCATTTGAAACACGCAACACGTCATTAAACGCACCATCACAAGTTTCAGTTAATGTGTTCAAATTCGTGAGCATCGTCTTGAACATAAAATCGAATTTGTTGGCGTTACTGCGTTTAGTAAAATCACCTTGTGCGCCTGCGACTGCAAGCATTTCGATTTCGCTATTCACCGCTAACAAAGCTGTTTTTACCGCTACAATTGCATTACTAATTTTAGCTTTATCACCTGGCAACGTATCCATATCACGTTTGAAATCGCCTTTTACATAGCTTGAGACAATATCAACAATCTGCATTTTGACATCAATGTGTGACTGAACGAGCGTGTTAATACTTGTCGCCATTTCGCCGTAAGTGCCTTTGAATTTAGCGGCATCAATTTTTTCAGCAATCCAACCTTCTGCGTGTTTTTTCGCCATTAACTGTTGAGCATTAACAAAATGACCAATCGTATTTTGCACCGTTTCCATTGACTCTAATAAAACACCGATTTCGTCATTATTTTCAATCACAATTTTTGACTCAAAATTACCATTTGAAATTGCAATTGCTGTTTTTTGTGCAGTATTGAGTGAATCTGTGATGTGTCGAAGAACTGCCAAAGCGGTAAAAATTGCCGTGCCTAAGCCTAACAACAACGCGATAATCGAACCACTCAAAAGTACACTGTACATATTTTGAGAGGTTTCATACGTTTGTTTTGCGACACTGAGGTGTAATTGAATCAATGCGTCAATGCCATCCGCGCAAGGTTGAAATAAAGGACGAAGTTTTTCGATAATCAATTTTTCAAGCCCTGCTTTATCATCAACTTTCATCATTTCCATTGCAGGTGACAGACCTTGTTCAAAATAATTTTTACGAGCTATTTGAAATTTATCTGCGAGTTCTTTCTCTTCAACAGTCCCCGTCGTTTTTTGATACTCATCGAATAATTGGGTTACTTTATCCACATTCGTCTTAATGATTTCTGCATTTTTGTCAGATTCATCAGGAAACACAACAGCCGCAGTAATTTTTAATCGGCTGTCCAATTGAATGGATTTAATTTCAGCAAGTTTAGTGACGGGAATCAGGCGATCATCGTAGACACGGTGTAGATTATCGTTGCTGTATTTCATGCCAAATAATCCAAGTGAACTCAGTGCAACAGCTAAAATGGACATTGCGCTAATTATGTAAATTAGCCGCGATCGGATGGAAATATTTTTAAACATGATAGTTATTCCTAGAATAATGAATGCGGAGTTAATTTAGTTTTGTACTGATTTACCACTGTGCCGTTATATCGACAGGAAATGAACTTTTATAAATCCAGTTGCTTATTCAACGAACTAATCTAATGGCGTTGCCGCTGTATTTTGCACTGACATAGCTATCGTAACCATATTGGTAATTGACGCACCACGCATAATCACTAAAACCTGCATAAGGAGACGATGTCCAATAGGCTTTTGACGGTGTATTGGGGAATAAAGTAGTGTTAATGGCGGGTTCGACGCACTGTTCTTCAACGAGTGAATTGAGTTCTCGAAGTGTCGGTAATCGCCAATCTTTAAAACCAAGAAAACCACCACCTTCATTTAATTTTTTGACATATTGCAACGCATCTTCCCATGAAAACTTTTTTTCTTTGCTTTTGCAAGATGCACCTGTTTGACCTTCTGTGCATTTTTTCCACATCAATCCCGTTTTGTTATCGGTGATCGTATCGTTGCCATTGTCGGTAAAATTACTGGTGGGTGTGGTCGCGGTAATCGTATCAATATGACACGTTTGCGCTTCGCCAATTATTGGAATAAAAACAAGAAGTGATAACGCGAATACTTTTTTTGTGCTGAACATAAAATGCCTCTCGTGTTGAATAGATTAAGTATTTTGGGGTTAAAAATTGGTGAGCCGTTCACCTATCTGGTCATTGTCCTTTTATTCATTCAATTTCTCAATAATTTTAATTGTATACGGCAAATAGCACACACGCCGCGCCGTCTGGTATCATTCAACACATTTTTTACTGCAACATTTCCTAATTTTAATGAACAGAACTGACTTATTTAAACAACATCTCGCACAGCGCATTCTTATTCTCGATGGCGCAATGGGAACAATGATTCAAAGCTATAAACTCGACGAAAAAGATTATCGCGGTGAACGTTTTGCGAATTGGCAAACTGATCTTAAAGGTAATAATGATTTATTGTGTTTGACACAACCCGACATTATTAAAGCCATTCACATCGCGTATTTTGAAGCGGGCGCAGATATTGTTGAAACAAATACCTTTAATTCCACCACGATTGCAATGGCGGATTATGAAATGGAATTGTTGGCATATGAACTCAATTTTGCGGCGGCGAAAGTGGCGCGTGAAGCAGCTGACGAATTTTCAACGCCCGAAAAACCACGTTTCGTTGCAGGTGTTTTAGGACCGACAAATCGCACAGCATCGATGTCGCCTGACGTGAATGATCCAGGTTTTCGCAATATCTTTTTTGATGATTTAGTTGTCGCTTACATTGAAGCCACAAAAGCGTTAATTGATGGCGGTGCAGATTTGATTTTGATTGAAACCGTGTTTGATACTTTGAACGCTAAAGCCGCGATTTTCGCGGTGGAAAGTGTGTTTGAAGAATTGGGGTTTGCCTTGCCAGTGATGATTTCTGGCACGATTACCGATGCGTCAGGACGGACTTTATCAGGTCAAACCGTTGGTGCATTTTGGAATTCATTGAAACACGTCAAACCCATTTCTTTCGGATTTAATTGCGCGTTAGGCGCGACCGAATTACGCCAATATATTGAAGAATTATCAAGCATTGCAGATACCCACGTTTCGGCTCATCCGAATGCAGGTTTGCCGAATGCGTTTGGTGAATACGACGAAACAGCAGAAATGATGGCGGCAGAAGTTGCGGATTGGGCGGCAAGTGGTTATTTGAATATTATCGGTGGCTGTTGTGGTACATCACCCGACACCATTCGCGCCATTGTCAAAGCGGTTGAAAAATTCCCACCGCGTCAAATTCCCGATATTCCAAAACATTGCGGGTTGTCAGGTTTAGAGCCACTCAACATTACCGCCGAAAGTTTGTTTGTGAATGTCGGCGAACGTACAAATGTCACGGGTTCGGCGGCATTCAAACGCTTAATTGTTGAAGGTAATTTTGAAGTCGCACTCGATGTTGCCAAACAACAAGTTGAAAACGGCGCACAAATCATCGACATCAACATGGACGAGGGAATGCTTGAATCCAAAGACGCGATGGTGCGTTTTTTGATGTTAATTGCGTCTGAACCCGACATTTCAAAAGTGCCGATTATGCTCGATTCGTCGAAATGGGACATTTTGGAAGCGGGTTTGAAATGTATTCAAGGCAAAGGCGTGGTCAATTCGATTTCAATGAAAGAAGGCGAAGCCAAATTTATTGAACAAGCGAAACTCGTGCGACGTTACGGCGCGGCGGTTATTGTGATGGCGTTTGACGAAGTGGGGCAAGCCGATACGAAAGAACGCAAAATTGAAATTTGCCAACGTGCGTACAAAATTCTGACCGAGCAAATCGGTTTCCCGCCTGAAGATATTATTTTTGACCCGAATATTTTTGCCGTCGCAACGGGTATTGATGAACACAATAATTACGGCGTGGATTTCATTGAAGCAACTCGCGAAATTAAACGAACTTTGCCACACGCGCTAATTTCTGGCGGCGTGTCGAACGTGTCATTTTCGTTTCGTGGCAATAATCCTGTCCGAGAAGCCATTCATACGGTGTTTTTATATCACGCCATTAAAGCGGGAATGTCGATGGGTATTGTGAACGCAGGACAACTCGCGCTTTACGAAGATATTCCACGCGAATTACGCGACGCAGTTGAATCGGTGATTTTGAATCAACATGACGGTAGCGGCACGGATACGCTATTGGCAATCGCGGATAAATATCGTGGTGATGGCGTTGAAGTTAAAAAAGAGGACGCACAGTGGCGAACACTTCCCGTTAATGAACGTTTAGCACACGCATTGGTTAAAGGCATTACCGATTTCATTGACGAAGATACCGAAGAAGCACGTTTGCAAGCTGAACGCCCTCTGCACGTTATCGAAGGCGCGTTGATGGACGGCATGAATATCGTTGGGGATTTGTTTGGCGCGGGAAAAATGTTTTTGCCGCAAGTGGTGAAATCTGCGCGAGTCATGAAAAAAGCCGTTGCGTATTTAATGCCATTTATGGAAGCGGATAAATCTACCGCTGACCGTCAAAGTAACGGCAAAATTTTGATGGCAACCGTAAAAGGTGATGTTCACGACATTGGCAAAAATATCGTCGCCGTTGTGTTGCAGTGCAATAACTACGATGTGATTGATTTAGGTGTAATGGTTTCAGCGGAAAAAATCCTGCAAACGGCGAGATTGGAAAAAGTTGATATTATCGGTTTGAGCGGTTTAATTACGCCGTCGCTTGACGAAATGGTTCACGTTGCCAAAGAAATGCAGCGTCAAGGCTTTACTTGTCCGTTGTTAATTGGTGGTGCGACGACTTCAAGAGCGCATACGGCAGTGAAAATTGAACCGCATTATGAAAACAGCAGCGTTGTTTATGTGACTGACGCATCGAGAGCCGTTGGTGTGGCGAGTAATTTGTTAAGTGGTGAATTAGCGACCGATTATAAAGCAAGCATTCGCGCCGAATACATTGAAGTGCGTGAACGTCACAAAGGCAAAGAATCGAAAACGCAACAACATTCGCTCGAAAATGCACGCAAAAACAAATATGTTTGGACAAATCATTCTGTAAAACCTTCATTTTTAGGTGTGAAAGTGATTGAAAATGTGCCATTTGAAACGCTAGCAAAATATATTGATTGGACACCGTTTTTTCAAACGTGGGAAATGGCGGGAAGTTATCCAAAAATTTTGCAAGATGCCGTCATTGGAACAGAAGCCCAAAAATTATTCGATGACGCGCAAGAAATGTTAAAAACGTTGATGGCTGAAAACTGGTTACAAAACTGCGCTGTGATTGGATTCTTCCCTGCAAATTCTGTTGATGATGACATCAATTTATATGCCGACGAATCGCGCCAAGAAGTTATTGAAATCTTACATCATTTACGTCAACAAAACGTGAAAGCACCTGGTCGTCCGAATTACTGTTTATCGGATTTTGTCGCGCCTGTTGAAAGCGGCATTGTGGATTATATTGGCGGATTTGCGGTGACAACGGGCATTGGCATCGAAACAAAATTGGCGCAATTTACGCAAGATCATGACGATTACAGCGCGATTATGCTCAAAGCGTTAGCGGACAGATTAGCCGAAGCGTTTGCTGAATATTTACATTTGCAAGTTCGCAAAGAATATTGGGGTTATGCCAGCGACGAAAGTTTGGATAACAAAGCGTTGATTAACGAATCTTATCAAGGTATTCGACCAGCACCTGGTTATCCTGCGTGTCCTGATCATACTGAAAAAGCGACGTTATTTGCGTTGCTCAATGTCACTGAAAATACGACGATTGAATTAACTGAAAACTTTGCGATGTATCCTGCGTCAGCGGTGAGCGGTTGGTATTTCGCGCACCCACAATCACAGTATTTTAACGTTGGGAAAATAGACAAAGATCAACTCACAGATTATGCGCGACGTAAAGGCATGAGTGCAGATGTGATGTCACGTTGGCTCGTGGCACATTTGAATCATTAAAAATGCAAAAATCTCGCGTGATTGTTCATCACGCGGGATTTTTGAAGGTAAAACGTAATTAAATCCGCTTAATTTCCAGGAACAATCATCGGCTGAAAGGTAAATACGTTAGGATTTTTAACATCGACTAATACTTTTACCCAATGCAGACCTGGACTGCCGAAGGTTTCAACGCGAGTAAAGTTTTTAATCATGTGCATTTGATCGGTCAACGGTTTATCCACTTTATAAGCGTGAGTATCACCATGAGCAAGTACAACTTGTCCGCTAAACGCGTTGGTTTCTTCGGTCAACGTATTTAAAAATGCGGTGTATCCGTTGTAAATTGGCAAATCTCTTTCGTTGACGGCTTCTGTTTCGGTTAAATCAAAACCAGGATCTGCTTGAATTACAATCATAATGCCAGCGGCTTTTTGTTTTTTCGCTAATTCAAATGATTGTTTTAAAAATTCAATGTTCGCTTTGTCGCGTGCTAAGTATTCCGCATTATCAGCATCGCATTCAACTTGAGTGCGAACACTTTTCGCGCTGATACATTCACCTTCATTGACTTTATTGTTGTTGCTGCCTGGAATGTTCAAGCCAACAAAAACAATCCCGCCACGAGTCCAACGGGCATTTTCCGAATAACTTTCGCCTGGCGCACCTTGACGTGTCAGTTTCATTTTTGTTTGACCAAAACTGTTGTTATCCGCAAACATTGTTTGACGAAGATAATCTAATCTTTCCAAATTGTTGAAGCCTCCGTTGTTTGTACGGTGACAATCTGTCCATTCGTTATCGCCTAAAACGTAAACAGTCGGAACTTTGACTTTATTAAGCAAAGTTGTTGCATCTTCACCAATAGCTTTATCTGTGCATTCTGAACTACCGTCTTTCGTGTCGCCGTCAAATACGGTAAAAACGATATTTTCTTTATTCATACTGGCAATTAAACGATTCATTTTGTCGCCGTCTTTTGCACCATCAGAATTTTTAGCGTAAGGCACATCGCCCCAAAGACCGAATGAAAAGCTCGCATTTGCAACGCTTGAAACAGATAATCCAACAATTAAACCTAATGCGATAGGGCCAACTACGTTTAAATTTTTGTTCATTTGAGTTTCCGTAATGTTAATTAAGTACCAAGTGGAGACTGAAATGCTAACAATGGTTAATGACGCGGGTATGACTACTCATGGCATACACTTAAAAGTAAAAGGTTCCAAGTGAGTGACCTCACTTGGAACGTTTACTTAACTATGTCGTTTGCATTTAATGCGCGTCATCGGTGTGCCATTTAGGCAGCATCAAAATGCAATTTGGCTTGAAACCTAAGTTTTTCAACGTATCAATACTCGCCTTTTTTTCCATTTTTTCTAAATCAATCACTGTAATCGAACCATCATCCATATTCGGCAAATTCAAAAAACTATTTTGAACAAACGCATATTTTTCGTCTGGTGAAAATACAACATGATGTGCGCCACCAGCCGTTGGAATCGATTTTAAAAATTTGGGTTTCGTTGTCGATTCACTAATGTCAAAAACGTTCAATGCACCAGGATTTGCCGTTGTGATAAATAATTTATCGTGTTCTTGATTAAAATAAATTTCTAGTGGCACGCCTTGTCCAATTTCTGAAAAATCGTAAACCGCTTTGAAATCAAAGTCTTTTTTGTCTGTTTTCCAGCTTCCTGTCCATAATTTGCCCTCAAACATGGTGTTGACATAAGCCAGCGGCGGATTGGCGTGCGGTAAAAACACTGCTTCAACGGGCGCAGAACCTGGTTTATCAGCCAATTTGTGTGTTGATAAAACTTTGCCGCTTGTGGCTTCAATCACGGTGACTGTTTCACCTGCGTCACCTAAATCAGAAGCTCTGACGGTACTCGTTACGATGATTCGATCAATGTCTTCGTTTAAACCAATACCGTGCGGATAACGAATAAAGGTGTCTTTTTCATTGGCAGAAATAACTTTTTTTACGTTATCGGTTTGTGCATCGCCAACAATGACGTTACTTGAACCCATGCAGGTCAAATACCAGGTTTTTTTGTCCGCCGTAAAAGACATATCTTCACCAACGTTGCACTCAGGCACATTGATATCTTCAATTTGGAAAGGCTTGCGTTTCATGTTAATCACGCGCAACGCACCATTTCCGAGTGCTGTGACGTAAGCTTTACTTAAATCTTTGTTGTAAAAAATATGATGTGCAACCGCATCAGGTGGCAGGGGTAAATCATTGACTATTTTTCCAAATTTTGGCGATTCAGGATCAACGTCAATAATTGCGATGCCTTCTTTGCGCGGTGTTTGGTTGGGTTTGCTTTCGTAATTAACCATTGCCAACATTTCAGCAGAACTGATCATTGGCGTGAGAAATAACAGGCTGCACAATGTGTTTTTAATTGTTTTTTTAATCATTGTCGTGGCTCATGTAAAAAGTTATTTGTGAAAAACAGTGTGTTTACATGAATTTAAACACACTGTTTTGGGCTTTATTCAGCGGTGCTTGGATCGATGATGGTTTTAATTTCAGCAATTTTAGTAATTGGAAAACCACCTTTTTCGCCGTGTTCACGCAAGGCTTCTTCATTGTCTGCAATTAAAATGCAATAGACTTTGTCAGGCGTAACAAAACTTTCTAACCAATGAACGTTTGCATTCATTTTGCACGAAACGCCACACGATGTTTGTGCAATACCTTGTAATTGTTCAGCATTAAAAGCACCCGCATTTGGAATGTCACGTTCTACGATATATTTTGGCATGGTAATTCCTCATTGAATTTAAAATAAAAAAAGTACATCTTGTTAAAACGCAATCTATCGGCGATTACGCTTTAAAAAAATCGCACAATAATTCTTGATAACATTGTTTTAATGGTGCTGTTGATTGTTCAATTTTCATGCGAAGCAATGCACCTTGCCATGAATTTACCCATAAATCTGCCATTTCACGCGCTGTTTTATCTTTGCGAATTGAGCCTTCAAACTGAGCGCGATTTAAACCCAATTCCCAAACATCACGGTAACAATTTAACGCCGATTGCAACGCGACACGGCACAGGTCACTGGTGTCACCCACTTCGCCTGTTAAATTTCCAAGCAAACACCCGCCTTTAAATTCAGTGCGTTCCAATTCATCAATTCCTTCGTGTAAATAGCGTTTTAACGCCGCAATGGAATCGCCTTCTGATTGCGCTAAATAGCCGTGTAATTGAGCGATATAAGGCGAAATGTAATGGTTTATCACCTCCGCAGCAAAATTCTCTTTGCTTCCAAAATAATTGTAAAAAGAGCCTTTCGGAATCTGTACTGCGTCGAGAATTTCTTTTAACCCTGTTCCGTGATAACCCTGCTGTATCAACAAAGAAACGCCTTGATTAAGTAAATTTTCCCGATTGATATCTTTTTGTTTTATCTTTTCCATGTACCAATAATACGACCAGTTGTCTTAAATTGTCAAGCAATGGCTTGATTCGTAAACATAACGGGTTTAAATCAAAACCAAATTATCACGGTGTATCAATTCCAAATCGTCGGCATAACCCAACAATTTTTCAAATTCCACACTGCTTTTACCTGCAATTTTTTGAATTTCTTCGCTGCCGTAATTGACTAAACCGCGTGCGATTTCCATACCATTTTGATCCAGACAAGACACCAATTCACCACGTTCAAATTGCCCCGTTGCCCATTTTACGCCGACGGCTAATAAACTTTTTCCATTATGTTTGAGCATTTTTACCGCCCCGCTATCCAAAATTAACTGCCCTTTGACTTGCAATTGTCCTGCTAGCCAACGTTTACGCGCCAATAACGGTTCAATATCTGGTAAGAAATAGGTGCCAATTTCATTTCCCGACAAAACCAAACCAATCACATCTGGCGTTGCACCAGCCGCAATAACCGTCGCCGCGCCAGAACGAGCCGCTAATCGTGCGGCTCGCACTTTTGTAGACATTCCACCACGTCCCAAGCCACTACGACTGTCGCCTGCCATACTTTCTAAACGCTCATCATCAACGCTGATTTGCGAAATTAACGTCGCGTTTGTATCCACACTCGGATCGGCGGTAAATAAACCTTGTTGGTCAGTCAAAATAATCAGCAAATCCGCTTCCACTAAATTCGCCACCAGTGCCGCCAGTGTATCGTTATCACCAAAACGAATTTCCTCCGTTGCCACCGTGTCATTTTCGTTAATCACTGGCACAACGCCGAATTTTAACAAGGTCAAAAGAGTACTTCGCGCATTCAAATAACGCTGTCTGTTAGACAAATCATCGTGCGTCAACAAAACTTGTGAGGCGTGTAAATGGTGCTGTTGAAACGTGTCATCGAACACGCGCACCAATCCCATTTGTCCCACAGCGGCAGCGGCTTGTAATTCATGCAACGCAGTCGGACGTGCTTTTAAACCTAATCGCCAAACACCTTCGGCAACTGAACCCGATGAAACCAAAATGACATCAACGCCATCTTTGCGTAAGGTTGCAATTTGTTTCACCCAATCAGCAATAGCAATTTTATCTAAACCTTTGCCACCTTTTGTGAGTAGCGAACTGCCAATTTTTACGACAATACGCGTTGAATTTGCAAATTTTGCACGATTATTCATCTTTCACCTGCCGTTGTGCTTCTAAAAATTCCATAATTGCAAACATCAATTCGCGTGTGCCTTGCCCGTTAATGGCGGCAATTTTAAACACGGGTGCCGTCCAATTCAGTGCGTCGATAATTTCTTGGCAATGCGCGTCGAGTTCTTCGTCCAAAACTCTATCGATTTTATTCAACACAAGCCAACGCGGTTTACTCGCTAAATTGTCATTCCACTTTTCAACCTCGGCAATGATTTTACGCGCCGCACTAATCGGTGATTCGCTACTTTCATAAGGTTCAATGTCAATCAAATGCAGTAATAAACCCGTGCGATCTAAATGTTTTAAAAACTGCAAACCTAAACCCGCGCCTTCTGCCGCGCCTTCGATAACACCAGGAATATCGGCAATAACAAAACTGCGTAATTCATCGATACGCACCACGCCTAAATTGGGATAAAGCGTGGTGAAAGGATAATCCGCAACTTTTGGCGTAGCAGACGATACGGCACGAATCAGGCTCGATTTTCCAGCATTCGGCATTCCTAATAAACCCACGTCAGCAATCAACGTGAGTTCTAAATTTAGCAAACGGTGTTCGCCTTCAGTGCCTTTACTGGCTTTTTGTGGCGCACGATTGATACTGCTTTTAAAACGTGTATTACCTAAACCGTGAAAACCGCCTTGAGCAACGAGTAATGTTTCGCCTTCGGTGACTAAATCACCAAGAATTTCGCCAGTTTCTGAATCGGAAACGCGTGTACCAAGCGGAACAGAAACGTAACAATCGTCGCCTTGTCTGCCTGTACAATTTCGAGCCATGCCATTTTGACCACGTTGGGCGCGATAAACGGCTTGATAACGAAAATCAACCAGCGTATTCATATTTTCAACCGCGATTAAATAAACACTACCACCGTTACCACCATCACCCCCGTCAGGTCCTCCCATTGGAATGAATTTTTCACGACGAAAACCAATCGTTCCATTCCCACCATCACCCGCTTCCACGCGTACCTGTGCTTCATCAACAAATTTCATACATTACTCAAATCAAACTGATATAAACGAAAAAAGCCCCAACCAATTCAAGGCGGAGCTTCTTGAGTCGCTGTGTCGCTTGCCTTAGCAAGCAAACTATTTATGCCGCAACGATACTAACAAATTTGCGGTTAAGTGGACCTTGTACTTTAAAAACGACTACACCATCTGCTTTTGCAAATAACGTGTGATCTTTACCCATGCCAACATTTATGCCAGCGTGAAAATGGGTGCCGCGTTGACGAACGATAATGCTACCAGACGTTACTGTTTCACTGCCGTAACGTTTTACGCCTAAGCGTTTTGCATTGGAATCACGTCCGTTGCGGGTACTGCCGCCAGCCTTCTTATGAGCCATTTTTAACTCCTATTTTTTAAGCAGAAATGCCAGTAATCTGGATTTCGGTATAGTATTGACGGTGTCCCATCGATTTCATGTGATGTTTACGTCTTCTGAATTTAACGATTTTAATTTTTTTGTGTCTACCTTGAGATAACACGGTTGCAGTCACTTTGCCGCCGACAATGAAAGGTAAACCCACTTTCACATCACCGTTATCTTCAATCATTAAAACTTTGTCAAATTCGATGCTATCGCCTTCGCCGAGTTCTAATTTTTCTACTTTTAGGTAAGTACCATTTTCTACGCGGTATTGTTTACCGCCTGTTTCAATTACCGCATACATCGCGTCAACTCCAAGTTAAGCATTTAATCTTTAAATATAAAACGGGCGATTATATTTTTATAACGTAGTTGCGTCAATGTTTAGATTGACAAATCGTTAGCTTGATTTGTGAAATGGTTTGTTAAATTTTGAAACAGCAGTCTAAAGGTCGTCCCTTGATAGGGCTTGTTGCAGTTTGAATAAATCAAAATATGCCCGTTCGCGTTATGAACTAAACCACTCACCGCCGACAATCCTAAACCCGTTCCTTCGCCTTGTTCTTTGGTAGTAAAAAAAGGATCAAATAAACGATTAACAATGTTTGGATTTATCCCCGTACCATTATCAGCAACGCTTAATTCAATAAAATCACCTTCAATTTTCGTCGCACACGCCACACAATGAGCTTGCACTTTCACTGCTTTTTTTAACGATATTGTGATGTTGCCACCGCTTTTTTTCATCGCGTCTCGTGCATTAACCGCCAAATTTGTCAAAATTTGATGCAAATCACCCGCATCAATTTGAATCACATCGTGACATTCAAATTCGGATTCCACCTGAATTTTACTGGTCAACCCAGGACGCAACATCTCAATAACTTCAGAAATAACCCGTTGTGTATCTTGCGCGTCAACTTTTGTTTTGACGGTATCTTGACGGCAATACGCCATCATTTTTTCAATGAGTGCCGTCGCCCGTCTGCCCGCAAGTTCAACCTGCTTTGTATTATCTTCAAGCTCTGACTTTAACACTTCATTTTTCATACCCGCACTGATGTCACGATTCATTTCGTTATAACCCAACATACACGACAAAATATTGTTAAAGTCATGTGCAAGCCCCGCCGTTAAACGTCCGATACTTTCCACTTTTTGAATGTGATTAAGTTGCAAACTCAAATCTTCGTTTTCCCTTTGCGAATTAGTCAGTTCTGTGATGTCTAACCACTCCGCTAACGAACCGCGACGTATTCCAAATTCATCAATCATAGGGCTGGCTGTAATGCTCACAATCCTTGCGCCCATCGTGATATTGATCGTGACAGTTTCAGTCAAGTTTTCGAGTAACTTTGCTTGATATGCTGGATTTTTATGATACTTATCGATATTCATTCCAAGCATTTCTATAACGCTAAATTTTGGTAAATCCTTACGAATATCGGATTCGATATTGCTGAATAATTTTATTGCCACAGGATTGATATAAATTAGTTTACGGTCGTTGTCTGCAATGATTACGCCTGTAGTGAGATTATCTAAACCCACTGCAAAGCGTAAAAGATCTTGCTCATGTCGCGCCGTTTCAAAATTTTGAAGAGCTAATTGTTGATTTGAAATTTCTAATTCTTCGTTCTTTTTCAGTAATTCAGAGCGTATGTCAATAAGCGTTTTAGCTAATTTGTTCTGCGGTAAAAATATAAAAAAATAAAGCAATGGAAAGGTCAAAATTGCAAGTGCCGAAGCGTCAATTAACGCTTCGTTTAACTCAGACATCGGTGGCAAGCTGTTCAAAACCAACATGATGAGTGCTTCAACGAAAAAAACAGAGCCGATAAACACTAAAAATAAATATCGTGGAGAAATAAGTTTTTTGGTAAACATGATTTTAGATTGACAAATTAAGTGGATTTTCCGCAAGTCGAGATTCAAACAAAACCGTGAGCAACGTGTTCGGCAACTTCTAAATCAAAACCCGACAATGCAATGTATTTTTTTTGCGTGCCTAACACTTTCAATTTTTTAACACCCAAATCAGATAAAATTCGTGCGCCCGTTCCTGTTGTACGCCAATCGGCTTCATTATTGGGTGCAACTTGATGACCATTGTCTGCGAGTTGATAACGATGAATCAATTCCGCTAACGCTTGATTTGTTTCGCTTTGGCGAATTAAAACCAAAACACCACAACCCGCTTGCGCGATTTTTTCCATTGCCGAGCGAATGGACAAACTCGCTTCATTGCGTTTTGACGAAAAAACATCGTCCAAAACATTTCGCGCATGAACACGAACCAAAACAGGCTCGTCACCGCAAACTTTCCCCATCACTAACGCAATATGCAGATTGTTGTCGTTGCGGTCTTGATAAGCGTACAAGCGAAAATCACCAAATTCGGTTGGATAAGCACATTCGCTAACCCGTTCAAGCGTATTTTCGTGTTGAATGCGGTAATGAATTAAATCGGCAATTGTGCCAATTTTAAGTTTATGTTCAGCGGCAAAAACTTCTAAATCAGCGCGACGCGCCATTGAACCGTCGTCGTTTAAAATTTCGACAATGACAGCGGCAGGTTCAACGCCTGCTAACTGTGCAAAATCACAACCCGCTTCGGTGTGTCCAGCACGATTTAAAACACCGCCCGCTTGCGCCATTAACGGAAAAATATGACCAGGTTGAACCAAGTCTTCAGCGGTTGCGTTTTTAGCGACGGCGGCTTGAATGGTTCGCGCTCTGTCAGCGGCTGAAATTCCCGTTGTGACACCTGTTGCGGCTTCAATTGAAACGGTGAAATTCGTGTAATGCGGCGTTTTGTTATCACGCACCATTAACGGCAACCGCAACTGCTGACAGCGTTCTTGCGTCAAGGTCAGACAAATCAAACCGCGTCCGTAACGTGCCATAAAGTTAATGTCTTCGGGGCGAGCAAATTCTGCTGCCATCAGCAAATCGCCTTCATTTTCACGGTCTTCGTCGTCCATGATAATGACCATTTTGCCTTGTTTGAGGTCTTCAATAATTTCTTCGGTGCTGTTCATTGCGCTAAAAATCCACTGTTTTGTAATAGTTCCATTGTCACGGCAGAACATGATTTTGCGGCGGCTTCGCCTTTCATCAATCGTTCCATGTACCGCGCTAAAATATCAACTTCCAAATTCACTTTTGTGCCGATTGTTGCGTTATTTAACGTCGTTTCTTTCAATGTGTGCGGCACGATGTTTATGCCAAAATTTGCACCGTCTACACTGTTGACGGTCAAGCTAATGCCGTTAATGCAAATTGAACCTTTTTGCGCGATATATTTTGCTAATTCATCGGGTGCTTGCACGGTAAAACGAATAGAACGTCCGTCGTTTTTTTTGTCGATGATTACGCCAACGCCATCGACGTGACCGCTGACAATATGACCGCCCAAACGTGTTGTTGGCGTGAGTGCAAGTTCTAAATTAACGGGTGTGCCTATTTGCGCGTGGGCTAAACTGGTGAGCGATAAGGTTTCATTCGATACGTCAGCAACAAAATAATCGTGACCTAATTCAACGGCGGTTAAACACACGCCATTGACGGCAATGCTGTCGCCTAAATGGGCATCAACAAGTGGCAATTTTCCAGTATGAATCGTTAAACGAACATCACCGCCATTGGGTGTAATCGCGGTGATATTACCCACCGCTAAAATAATTCCTGTGAACACTAAATAACCTTTATTTTTTAATAATTGCTTTGCCGTCAATAATCAAATCAGAAATACCGCCCAATTTCGCTTTTAAAGTACAGCTGGCATTTTTAAATCCACCGTTTGCTGTATTTTCACCTTCCCAAAATAAGGTGATGTAGCTGTCTTTATCGCTTTCCGTTTTGCTGGGAAAAAATACTTGCTCGCCTGTTGCTTCTTCGACGGCTTTTGGGCATTTTTGATTTGCCATGCCTTGAATGTTTGCGTAATTGCGAATCATCGCTTCGGATTCCATTTCAGCAACCGATTTTTGTTTGTTTGCACCGACCATCGCAAAACCCAAAACAAATACGCCGACGACGGCGATAACAATTTTTCCAGTGTTGTTGACAGGTGTTTCTTCGCTCATAAGTAATTCCTCGTTATCGTTATTTTAAAAATCAATGCCCTGCTCTGCTTTCACGCCTTGATCAAAAACGTGTTTGACTTTGGTCATTTCGGTTACGGTGTCAGCGATTGCAATCACTTCAGGCGACGCATTTCGTCCCGTCAAAATCAAATGCAACCAAGATGGTTTTTCTTGGGTAATAAAATCAGCGACTTCTTGCCCTGCAATCCAACCGTAGCCGCAACAGTAGTTAATTTCATCAAGTAACACAACATCAAACTTTTCAGACAAAATTTGCTGTTTCGCAAATTCCCAAATTTCACGACTGGTTTTAATGTCTTGCTCAGGATTTTTTGTATCCCAAGTAAAACCGTCACCGAGCGCGTGCCATTCGATATTTTCAAAACGTTGCGCGGCTTTTTGTTCACCTGTTTGCCATTGACCTTTGATGAATTGAATCACGCAAACATTCATTTCCCAACCTGCGGCACGAAAGACCATGCCGAATGCGCTTGACGATTTGCCTTTGCCTTCGCCTGTGTTGACGATCGTTAAGCCGTGTCTTCGCTCTCTTGTTTTCATAAAAAATTTCCCCTACAACTGAATACGCAACGATAAATCAATGGCTTGAACATTTTTGGTCAACGCGCCAACTGAAACAAAATTTACGCCCGTTTCTGCCACTTCTCGAATGGTTGTTAAATCTATATTTCCAGACGCTTCTAATTCTATTTTTCCAGCGGTTAATTGCACCGCTGTGCGTAAATCGTCAATCGTAAAATTATCAAGCATAATTCGGTCTGGTTTTGCGCTCAGAGCTTGTTTAAGTTCATCTAAATCTTCAACTTCAACTTCAATGGGAGCATCACTTTGTTGACGCGCTATCCTTATGGCATCAGCGATTGAACCCGCCGCCATGATGTGATTTTCTTTAATTAAAACACCATCAAATAAACCGATGCGATGATTAAAACAACCGCCACACGTTACGGCATATTTTTGAGCTAAACGTAAACCTGGAATTGTTTTTCGGCTGTCTAAGACTTTGCAGTTTGTGTCTTGAATGGCATTGGCATATTGACGCGCAACGGTTGCCGTTGCTGATAAGGTTTGCAACAAATTTAAAGCCGTGCGTTCAGCGGTTAATAATCCTCGCGCTAATCCCGACAATGTGCAAAGTTTGGTATTTTTTGGGACGTTTTCACCTTCTTGAGCGTGCCAATGGATAACAACATTTGCGTCCAAATGTTTAAAAACGGCATCAAACCATTCCGCGCCACATAAAACCATCGGTTCACGAGCAACTAATTCCGCTGTTGCTTGACGATTTTCCGAAATAATTGATGCTGTAATGTCACCATCACCTAGATCTTCTTCTAAAAATGGCAAAATGTTGATTGTGTTTTTCAGGTGCTTAAACTCGCGTCCAAACGAAGAATTACCGTTTATGCAGTGATCATCTGTAGTCATATTTTCCTTAAAAATTGCCCTGAACGTCAGCTGAGAGCGAGTACGCCTAATCAGGTGGTTATCTAGGTTGTATCAAACGTTGTTAATTTTTCGTTTCTGGATTGAGTGCAACGTTCACAATTTCCAATAACTCTTGATGAGAAAATGGTTTCTTTAGAGCATGAACTTTTGCAATTGCTTGAGCTGTGCCTAAATTAAAACCGCTCGTTAAGCGTGTTCCTCGCCCACCTGACATGGCAATAATTGGAACGTGCGAGTGATTTTTCTGAACTGAGGTCAACTCAATGATGGTTTCAATGCCATCTTTGTTTGGCATCAAAATATCTGTGATAACTAAATCAAATTTAACACGCGAATGACTGAACAATTTTAACGCTTCCGCACCATCACTGGCGGTAACTACCTTGTGTTTGTTCATTGAAAGCACAAGCACAATTAAATCTCGAATTTGTTCGTCATCATCAATAATTAAAATTTGTGCCATTTCCCCCCCTGTTGTTAATCGTCTAATTCTTTCATCAACAATTGATGCAACCCACCAAAACTGCCGTTGCTCATCAAGACAAAATGTCCACCGTGCTGAATTTCGCTACGAAATCGCGTCACAATATCTGTTAAATTTTGATAAACGACCGTGTTGCTTGCAAGCGTCAACGCGCTGTGTGATTCGGGTTGATAAATAATCGCCACATCAGCGGCGCGTAGTGAAGCTGCTAATGTGTGTTGATGAACACCCAAGCGCATCGTATTTGAACGTGGTTCGATAATTGCGATAATTCTTTCATTGCCAACGTGTTGACGTAAACCATCTAACGTCGTGGCAATTGCGGTTGGATGATGGGCAAAATCATCGTAAATGGTCACGTCCTTTTTTGCCGCTAAAACTTCCATTCGACGTTTCACATTTTGAAACTTTGACAGCGCGGCTATGGCATCAACAGGCAAAATACCAACGTGATGTGCTGCTGCCATTGCTGCCAAAGCATTTCGCACATTGTGTTCGCCCGTTAAATTCCAATGCACTTCACCTTGATGATGAACGCCAAAATACACGGCAAAATGACTGCCATCTGGTGAGAATAAAACGGCATTCCAACTGCCTTGCCCCTGAATACTGGTGTAGGTTGCAGGAGTCCAGCAACCGAGAGCTAGCGTTTCTTCCAATGCTAAATCACCTTCGGGAACAATCAATAAACCTTCGCTGGGAACGGTGCGAATGAAATGATGAAACTGTTTTTGAATTGCCGCCAAATCGGGAAAAATATCCGCGTGATCGTATTCCAAATTATTCAAAATTGCGGTGCGAGGACGGTAATGCACAAACTTTGAACGTTTATCAAAAAAAGCAGAATCGTATTCGTCAGCTTCAATGACGAAAAAATTTGAATCGGTCAAACGTGCAGACACGCCAAAATTCAACGGAATGCCACCAATCAAAAAATTAGGATTAAAGCCTTGTGATTCTAAAATCCACGCCAACATACTGCTCGTTGTTGTTTTACCGTGCGTGCCTGCAACCGCCAAAACCCATTTATTTTGCAACACATTCTCAGACAACCATTGTGCGCCGCTGGTGTAGTACAAACCTTGATTTAAAACGGCTTCAACCTCAGCATTTCCACGCGATAACGCATTGCCAATAATGACTAAATCGAGATTTGAACTTAAATTTTCAGCGCAATAACCCTCTTTCAATGTCACGCCTTGGGCGAGTAATTGATCGCTCATCGGTGGATAAACATTTTCATCAGAGCCGCTGACTTCGTGTCCCAACTGTTTTGCTAAAACAGCCAAGCCCGCCATAAACGTACCGCAAATACCTACAATATGAATACGCATAACTTAATGAATAATCCGTTTCGGTTTTTTAAGACCACGTTCAACCGGTGGCGGTGTGTGGTGAACTTTTCCTGGTTCATTGTTACCTGGAACTTTGGGCGCGTGTTTTATAGATTCATGTTCATCAGGCACTTTAGGCGCGTGTTTTGCCAAATTTTCTAATGTTTCTTTTTTTGATTTTTCGTCTTCATCGCTGAGAGGCTTATTTTTTGCCAAAGCATCTCGCAATACATATTCGGCAAACCATGATGAACCAGAAACAAATTTTAAACGGCATTTGTACAATTCAATTAACTCTTCATTTTCAGGATAAATGTCATTGCCTAAAATGACTAAATCTGGTCTATCCGCTAAATTTTCCGCTTTAAAAGGTGTGGTTACTGCAACGCCAACCGCTTCTAATTGTTCACGAATTTTGGGAACAATGTAATTATCAGAGCCAGTCACTTCATGCCCTTCGCGCCTTGCTAACAAGGCAATTCCACTCATAAAAGCAGTTCCAACGCTAATAATGTGTATACGCATCGTCATTACCTCTCAAAAATTATCTTTTTTTCTTGGGCTTTTCAGCGGCCGCTTTTTCGGCTTCTTCTGCGGCGGCTTTGGCGGCAAGTTCTTCGGCTGTTGGTTCGGGAGGTGGCGGGGGTTCAGCACCTTTTGCACCAGCTGTTTCTAACATTTTTACAACTTTTTCACTGCTAATTTTTTTAGCACGTTCCAAAATGGGCACTTTTTGGCTGTCTTGCGCGTTGACATTTGCACCTGCTTTAATTAACAAAGTAATAATGTCTTCATCACCAAAAATTAACGCATCCATTAACGCGCTACTACCGACGTTATCCACCGTATTCACGTCTGCGCCATACGCTAACAACATTTTAACGCTGTGCAAATTGCCGCTAAAACACGCCGCCATTAACGCAGTACGTCCACCTGCGTTTTTACTGTTTACATCGACACCTTGATTGAGCAAGGCATTTACGCGCTCTTCTTTGCCATTCATGGCGGCGAGAAATAAATCTTTGCCATCTTCAGCATGAATCGGTGCAGAGGCGAGTAATAACATAATTAAATAATTTCTATACTTCATAAAGAATCGTTTGCCTGCGTTTAGATAAAATTGAGATAAAATGCAAAAAGCATTTAGTTAATTAACGGAATTTTGCCTTCATGAACGAAAAACATAATATCAGCATCACTGCAACCGCCTCTTTTGTGGAAAAGGATTCGGACGCTAATCAGAACCGTTACATCTTTGCTTATACTATCACTATCGCCAACACGGGTAAAAGCAAGGCACAACTATTACAACGTCATTGGCTCTTAACCGACGCTAATGGCAAGATTCAAGAAGTGCATGGTGACGGTGTTATCGGGTTACAACCACAAATTAACACGCATGAAAGTTTTCGATATACCAGCAGCGCATTACTCGAAACACCCGTAGGCATTATGCAAGGTTATTACACTTTTTGCGACGAAGAAGGCGACACGTTTAACGCAGAAATTCCTCGTTTTACTTTGTCTATTCCTCGCACCCTGCATTAAAACATCATGTCAATTTACGCGATTGGAGATGTTCAAGGTTGTTACGACGAATTATTGCACTTGCTCGATTTTATTGCTTTTGATGAGCATTCAGATCAGCTTTGGTTTGTTGGTGATTTAGTAAATCGTGGTTCTCATTCACTTGAAACGCTACGATTTGTAAAAAAATTAGGTTCAGCAGCGGTGACTGTTTTGGGTAATCACGACATTCATTTGCTTGTCAGTGCAAACTTTCCAGAACGAGTGAAGAAAAAAGACACACTAAACGCTGTGCTGAACGCGCCAGATTGTGGTGAATTGCTCGATTGGTTGCGACAAAAACCGCTGTTTCATTACGAAAACGGTTTCGGTTTGTTACACGCAGGTTTGCCGCCGCAATGGGATTTAGCAAAAACGCAAGCGATGGCGGCATTGGCACAAGCGGTGTTGCGTGGCTCAAATTATAAAATACTACTCTCGCGGCTTTACGATAATCAGCCCGATTTATGGTCAGAAGATTTAGCGGGCATGGAGCAATTACGTTTTATTTTTAATTGTTTTACGCGAATGCGTTTTTGTGATGAACACGGTCGTTTGGATTTTCAATATAGCTGTGAATTAGGTTCGCAACCCGAACATTTAATACCTTGGTTTATGTTGCCTGAGCGTAAAACCGCGCAAATCAAACTTATTTTTGGGCATTGGTCAGCGTTAGGTTTTTACTCAAAGGAAAATTGTTACGCCATTGATACGGGTTGTGTTTGGGGACGTGAATTAACCGCTTTACGTTTAGATGGTGAAATCATGCAACATTTTAGTGTGCCAGCTGTAGATGGAAAAACACCGCCGCGATAAAATTTCACCACTCAGGTTTTTTACCATCTTATGTTGGACTGGCTTATGTCACATTGACTACAAAAATATTGTGATATTATGCACCCCATTTTCAAGCTAGGGATGATTAGGCAATGCAAGCAACAGTAAAATGGATTGATGGCGTAATGTTTGTCGGTGAGTCTGGCAGCGGTCACGCTGTAGTCATGGATGGACCTCCTGATTTAGGTGGTCGAAATATGGGCGTTCGCCCAATGGAAATGGTGTTGTTAGGTGTGGGCGGATGCTCCTCGTTTGACGTAGTTCAAATTTTACAGAAAGGGCGCAACGAATTATTAAGTTGTGTCACAGAACTAACGGCTGAAAGAGTGGATGCCGTGCCAGCTGTTTTTAGTAAAATTCATTTACATTTTGTGATCAGTGGACGCGATTTAAAACCCGCCGTCGTTGATCGTGCAGTGAAATTGTCGGCAGAAAAATACTGCTCTGCGGCAATTATGTTAGGAAACGCAGGGGTAGAAATTACCCATGATTTTGAAATTATCGAGGTTTAACCCATTGAATACGAAATTACAATTACACGGCTTTAATAATTTAACAAAGTCGCTCAGTTTTAACATTTATGACATTTGTTACGCCCCCGCAGAGCAACAGCAGGCGTATATTGAATATATCGATGAAGCGTACAGTGCGGATAGACTGACAGAGCATCTCAAACACGTTGCGGAAATTATTGGAGCGCAAGTTTTAAACATTGCACGCCAAGATTATGATCCGCAAGGCGCGAGTGTCACGATGCTAATTTCGGAAGGCGATACACCACCGCCACCGAACATGAATAGTCAATCGCCAGGTCCTTTGCCTAAAACAGTGTTGGGACATTTAGATAAAAGTCACATTACTGTTCACACTTATCCTGAAAGCCATCCCGATAGTGGCATTAGTACCTTTCGCGCAGATATTGATGTTTCGACGTGTGGACGTATTTCACCGTTGAAAGCGTTGAATTATTTAATCCACAGTTTTGAATCTGACGTAGTCACAATGGACTACAAAGTGCGCGGTTTCACTCGTGATATTGAAGGTAAAAAGCATTACATCGACCACAATATCACCTCAATTCAAAATTACATTGCTTTAGATACACAAGAAATCTATGAAATGATTGACGTGAATGTGTATCAAGAAAACATTTTCCACACCAAAATGATGTTGAAAAAAACAAGGTTGGAAAATTATTTGTTTGAAAAAGAATGTGATTTATCTGAGGAAGAAAAAGTAGAAATCGAAAAGAAATTAGACAAAGAAGTCACTGAGATTTTCTACGGTCATAATTACCGTCAAACTTACGATTAAAAATGGTTAAATGGCAAAACGGTTAAAGATAAAAATCACGTCTTTAACCGTTTTTTCTAAAGTTGTCTTGCCAACAACACAATCGGATGCACCACCGCTACATTTTCCCCGCGTTCTCTCAATCCCGCCGCAATATGTAACGCACAACCAATGTTTGAACTGACTAAATAATCGGTCGGTTTTTCAAGTGCAGTATTCAGTAATTCATTCAACAACGTTTCTGCCATTTTGTCATGCGTTAAACTGTAAGTACCTGCCGCACCGCAACATTGCACCATGTCAGGCAACTGCGAAATATTCACATCAGGAATTTGCATCAACAATTTCAAAACACTTTTGTCCGTTTTCATGACATTTTTCAGTGTACAGGGCGAATGCAATCGAATGTTTGCCGCCAGTGGTTTTAATATTTGGCTAAAATCAAAATCCGTTTGACCCAAAAAGTGACTAATATCAACCACTTTTGTCGCGTAATCTTTTAACGTACTTCCACAACCGCTCGCAATCGTAACAATGGCTTGTAATTTTTCACTGGCAAACGCTTGCTGATTTTGTTTCGCCATATTTTGCGCTGTTTTTGCATCACCTTCGTGCAACGCTAACGCACCACAACACGTTTGATTTTCAGGTAAATGCACGTTAAAACCAATGCGCGTTAAAACGATAATCGCGGCATTAACGGTTTCAAAATCAAATAATTCCCCCATGCAACCAACAAATAAACCGACATCACCTTTTATGCCGCCTTGTGCGGGATAATAATTTTTCAAGGTTTGCGCTTCGTGATAATTCGGCACTAAACGTTCTAATTTTTCTAAATTAAATAAACGCGGCAAACGCAATAATCGCGCTGTTTTTTGTAAATTATTTTTTTGATAAAACGTCAAAACTGATTTCATTCCGCGTTGCACACGCTTGTTTTCAGAAATTTTTTTCACTAATTTCACAGACGCAGGCGTTGATTGTTCGCCGTGTATTTGCGCCCGAAAATCATCAATCAATTTGCCGTAAGGCACGACAGCGGGGCAGGATTTTTCACACGCTCGGCATAACAAACAAGAGTCGATATGAGAAAGTAAATTATCGGTAATGCTTAACTGACCGCCCGCCCACGCTTGAATTAACGCGATACGTCCACGCGGCGATTCATTTTCATTTTGTGTGTGCGTATAAGTTGGACAATGTGGTGAACAAATCCCACATTTCACGCAACTGTCAGCAATCGTCAATAATTGTTTTTTAGCGTCATTCATTCGGGCTTCTCCGTGAGCATTTTCAGCGCGTCGCTGATTTGTTGATATTCATATAATTTTGGACGATACAAAAACACACCCAAACCCGCCACGCCAATTAAAATATGCAATGTATTGAAGCCGTCGCCAAGATAAAACATTAAAACACCAAAACTCCCTATCAGCAGTATGGCAAACATCGAAACACTAACAGTCAATGCGTAACGGGTCTGCGCGACACGCTCTAAATTAGTCTGCACAAGTGGCGGCATTGTTTGATTAAGACGTAAAAAAATATGACGCAATAAATTCGTCAGCGGCAAGATGAAAATAGCCAAAATATAAAAAACCGTTCGCCAAAAAATACAGGATTCGTCGGTTAAAGGCTGTTGCCATTGCGTACCGTTATAATGCGCCAAAGTTACGCTGATGCAAAGGAGCGTGATGAGTGTCGCTGTAATTAGCCAAGGTAAAAAAATAGGTGATTTCAAAAGTGTACTCGTTATTGTCTTGTGTCGTTTAGGAGCATTGCCCAAGGTGTTGGGTAAAAAACTGCGCCTATTCGTATCGAGGGAAAAGAATGACGTTCATCGTAACCAACCAGAACGTTTAAAACTCCAATAAAGTAAGCCACAACCAACCACGACAACGCCCATAACAGCGGGATAACTAAATTCCCATTTCAGTTCAGGCATATTTTCAAAGTTCATTCCATACCAACTAAACACAACAGTTGGCAACGTTAAAATAGCCGCCCAGCCTGCCAATTGTTTAACGACTTCATTTTGCCGAATCGTTTCAAACGTCAAGTGCACCTGCATTGCGGCAATGAGCATTTCACGCATACCAGAAATAGATTGGTCAACACGCTTGAGATGATTGGCAATATCACGAAAATACACGCTAATTTCGGGATGAATCATTGCGCCTGTGTAGTGGGTCAACTCATGGCAAACATCCATTAAAGGCAGAACTGCATTTTGCAACAAAAGTAACTCACGTTTTAGTTCGTACAGACGCTCGATCGTTTTTCGGCTGGGGCGATTATCAAAAATAGCATTTTCCACATGTTCAAACCGTGCTTGCATATCATCGATTGCCCGAATGTAATCATCCATCACGCAACGCATAATTTCATAAAGAACAAAACTCGAACCTTTTGCTAATTGCTCAGGCATAAATTCACAACGGGTTCTAATTCTTTCGTAATCTGAGCTGTTTTCATAACGAATGAGTACAAAAAACTTTGTTCCGATAAAAATATCCAGCTCGGTGTAAGCCACGCTAAAAAAATCCTTATCGCCGTAAGTGATATTTTTTTCGAGTAAAACTGCGCTGAATACTAAAAACAGGGAATCGCCATATTCTTCAAGTTTTGGACGTTGGTGAAGGGATTGCGTGTCATCGATAGCAAGTTCGTGCAGATTAAATTCTTCTTGAATTTTCCATAACTGTTGATCACACGGTTCGTATAATTCAAGCCAAACGAAAGTGTCTTCATGTTTGATAACTTCGCTAATGTCATCGATGTTAGTTATTTTTTCTAAAAAAGTCCCGTTTTGATAAGCAACGCAATTTACTATCATGTCATCATCTCGTTGCGTTTTGAGTAACTAATGCTTTTTCTATTTTATCCATGCGCTCATTGAGTCGCACCAATTCTTCGAGAATTTTACTTTCATCAGCTTGAATACTTGTGGCTTCTTCTTGAATTTGATTCATGCCCGAACCTAACGTTTCAATGTTTTTACCCATAAGCATTACCGAAATTAACGCTGTTAATAGCGGAAGCATAATCAAGCCCAATAAAATGATGAAAGCCGCTACCATCCTACCCGCAAAAGAAACAGGAATAACATCACCGAATCCAACATGAGTTATCGTTGATAAAGCCGACCAAACACCGTCAACAGGCGATTGAATATTGGGATCGACGATATATAGCATGATGCCCATAAAAAAAATTGCCATGACACCGAGCAAAAACAAATAACCCAAATGTTTTGATTTTAAAATTTCTACACAAAGGCTTTCAGCCCATTTAATGGCATTGCCACACTCTGTCAATAACTGCATTTTTTTCTCCTATAAATTTGTCATTAAAAAAGCCATTTTACGCAAAAATGGCATCTGCACTATTGTAAATTTTCAAATAAAGGGTTTCCATTTTTTTTGTAGCCACTCTTTCATTTTAAAGGTTTTTATTTTTAAAAACGTGGGATTTGTAGCCCAGACATACCAATTCATCAATGACATTCCCAAACAAAATCGTTTTAGTTCTTCGACTGAGTTAGAATCAACTCAGATGTCGTATTTGGATATATAGAATTTTTAAAATTTTCTACGAATCGGTACACAACCACCCGATTCGTGGCACTTATCCATAGACTGGGAGGTTATATGCAAGATCTTCAAGCATCAGAGTTTGTCTTCATTGATTCTAACATTGCTGACAAACAAGCGTTTATTAACCATGTTCCTTCAAATGCTAAGGTTATTTTCCTTAACAACACAACCAGTGCAATTTCCCAAATCGTTGCGGTACTCAGTAGTCAAAAAAACCTCGATGCAATTCATATTATTTCACACGGTTCAACGGGTGAATTAGATTTTTCTAACGGCACGCTAAACACTCAAAACCTTTCCACTTACGCGCCACAATTGAAAAAAATTGGTGAATCGCTGTCTAAAAACGGCGACATTTTGCTTTATGGTTGTGAGATTGCTAAAAGCGAAAAAGGTAGCGATTTTGTTAATTTATTAGCCAAATTTACTCACGCTGATATTGCTGCCAGTAATGATTTAACAGGTTCAAACGCATTAGGTGGCGATTGGAATTTAGAGATTCACAGTGGAAAAATAGAAAGTGCCACTCTCTTAGCTCCCGATTATCAAGGACTTTTAGCCGCCCCCAGTTCAATTAAAGATGCCGCTGGAAATATATTTTTATTAGGCAATAACTTTGAATTGGGTATTTCACCCGATGGCAATTTTGGAACAAGTCAAGCTCCGCCCACTGGCTATTTTGTCGGAAAAACAGAAACGTTAGTCGGAATGGTTTATAACCCAGCGGGTTTTAGTGCTGCCAATAACGCAACGAATTTAGACTTTTTTTTACCAGGTACTCCGTTTGAAGCTTTTTCGGTAGGTTATACAAAAGGAGCTGGTACATTTTGGGGTGCGAACCATTACATCGGCTCCAACAAAATTACACCAGGCGGAACGGGGAGTTTGCATCAAATTACTAACGTGTCATCGACTGACACATCAACAGGAAATACGCTTTCTGCCACTTATGTCGGGATTTACAACGCAAATCTGCAAGTAACGATAACGTATAGTTTTAGCATCAATGATTTGTATTATTCGGCAAATGTCACACTAAAAAATATCGGTGCATCAGCCATTGACGATGCGCGTTATCTGAGAATGGTCAATCCCGATAATACAACCGATTACACCGCTAATTACAACACCGTCAACACCATTCTTTCCCAACAACCAGGCAGTAGCGCATCTTTAGTTCTTGCTCAAAATCCTACGCCTGATGCCTATCAAACCCTTACAGGGCATCCGACGTTATTTGGTTATTATTCGACCGACCAAAATACTCGCGTTTCTATATTAGCGGGACTTCCTGTCACAACGAATAACACAGCTTTAAATCCTTTTATTTCTGCTTACTACACGACTGCTCCAGCCGTAGGCACAAGCTCTTCAGGCAATGACACAATTACCCTCGACTACGATGCAGGTGCTTTAGCTGTTGGTGCGAGTAAAACTTTCGTTTATTCCTCACTGCTAACCAATGACCTTGCATCAACCATTGCAGCAATTAACAGTAATACCGCGCCAACTTTCACAGGCGGCATAAATACGGGCTTAACCTTGGCTCAAAATGCTGCAATTACGACAATCACTAATTCAATACTAAAAGTTATTGATGCCGAACAAGCAGATACGCTTTTAACTTACACACTATCAACATTGCCCACTAAAGGCATACTGACGAAAAATGCTGTGACGTTAAATGTCAGCGATACGTTCACTCAATCTGACATTAACGGTGGTTTGATTAAATATACGCCGACAACAGGTTTGAGTGGCACAGATAATTTTGTATTCACTGTTTCTGATGGTGCAGGCGGAACATTAACAGGACAATCATTTAATTTTTCAATTACAGGGGGAAATGTCTTTCACACGGGTATCCCGTCTATTTCTGGTACACCCATTACAGGTCAAACACTTACAGCTGCAACGGGTTTATTGGTCGATAGTAATGGTTTAACCAATTTAAATTGGCAATGGCAAGAGTCTTCTGATGGCACTAATTGGACGGATATTGCAGGGGGGGCAAACAGTACCTATGTTTTAACTGTCAATGAAAGTGCCAAATTAGTTCGAGCTAAAGCAAGTTGGGGAAGCGGTCTTTTTGCAGAAAGTGAAGTGAGCAACTTCACGAGCATTTCTCCAAATTTGACAGCAATAACCACGAGTTCGGCAGTGACAGAACCCATCGCTTTGCGCTCCACAGCAACAACAAGCACAGGCGTTAATATTTTTGATTTCACCATCGATGACGGCGTTTCGGATATTTTGCCAACAACGGTATCTCAAATTAGGCTCACAACTTCGGGAACAGCTGATTTTAGTAAAGTAAATTGGCTGCTCAGTGGCACAGATATTTCTGGTTCGCTTGCAGGTATTTACAACAGCGGAACAAATACAATTACTTTTTCGGGGTTGGGCATTTCTGTTGCTGACACAACAAAAGAAACGTATACCGTTAGTGCTTATTACAATAACAACACAGGTTTAACAGAAGGGCAAACCTACATTCTGTCGTTAAATCCAAACAGCGATGTAACCGTCGGGGCATTAGCGAGTAGCACTCAATTACAATTAGCACAATCTGCGATAACAAACGGTACGGGTTCAATCGTTGATATTACGGCAACGCAATTACGTTTCGATACACAACCCGCAGGGTCGTTAAGCGGTTTTGCACTAACCACTCAGCCCGTTTTAAAAGCCACAGATGCCGCTGGAAATGTTGATGCAAATTTCACAGACACCGTTTTATTGAGCGAAAATTCAAGCGGCAACTTATCGGGTAACGTGTCATTAGTTGAAACTTCAGGCGTTGCGAATTTTAACAACGTGATTTACAACGCCACCGCTGACCATGAATCGTTTCAACTTTTTGCAAACGCGGCGGGACTGGCAACTGGAGTTTCCACTGCGATTGATTCAAATGTGATTGCCACAAAATTACAATTTTTAACACAACCTATACCGACGAGTATTGAAAGCGGGCATCTCATGTCGTTTAGTACTGTGCCAACGGTGCAAGCTGTTGACGCACAAAATACATTAGACACGGATTATGCAACAAACATTGTGTTGTCTGTCACAGATCCCATTGATGGCGTAGTGGACGGCAGTGTTATTGTGCTAAACAGTGCTAATGATACCGATGGCAATGCGATTACGGTAACGCAAAACACATCGAATGGGGCGACAACTTTTTCAGGTTTAGCACTGCAATACACGAATGCAGGCTCTGGCGACACGCTGGTATTTAACGCGACTTCTGGCAATTTAACGACTGTAAATAGTCATTCCCTCGTATCCAATACAATCCCATCTGTCACTTCGATCAACCGCAGTTCTGGCGTAGCGGCTCTCACAAATGCAAATACCGTCAATTACACCGTCACGTTCGGTGAAAATGTAACAGGAGTTGATGCCAGTGATTTTATTTTCACTACGTCGGGAATAACAGGTGCAAGTATTTCGAGCATTTCAGGAAGTGGTTCGACTTATACAATTAGCGTTAACACAGGTTTTGGTGACGGCACACTTAGGCTTGATTTGAATGATAATGACAGCATTCTAAACTCCTCTGGTATTGCGTTAGGTGGTTCTGGTGTTGGAAATGGCGGTTTTTCAACGGGGCAAAGTTATAGCATTGATAAAACAGCACCGATTATCGTCATCGACACCGTTGCAGGTGACGATAAAATTGATGTCGTAGAAGAAGATAATAATAATCCCCTCACAATCAGCGGCGCGACAATTGGAGCGGAAAATGGGCAGTTAATCAGCGTCAACATCGGTGGTTTGATAAAAACGGCAGTCGTGAGCAACAATCTTTGGAATGTCATTTTAACCACAAGTGAAGTTCAAGCCTTAATCGATGGCATAACAACAATTAGCGCAAACGTTTTTGATGTCGTCGGTAACGCGGCAACTCAAGTTAATAAAACAATTATTTATAATAAAAGTCCGCCAATTTCTGTTATCGACAGCAGTGACTACGCAATCAATGTCGGTGAAACCGCTACCATTACATTTACATTTGCTGAAGTCGTGACAGGGTTTACGGCAAATGATGTCGCCGTGATGAATGGCTTTATTACTGAGCCTCTTAGCACTGACGGTGGCATGACTTGGACGGCAATTTACACACCAACGGCGAATGTCGAAAGCCTTAATAATCTCATTACGGTAAACAACACGGGCATTCAAGATAGTGTGGGAAACAGCGGTATTGGCTGGACAAATTCACTCAATTACAGCATAGACACGTTATCACCGACAATTAGTCACCTTGCTCGTCAAAATCCCAGCAATCAAAGCACAAATGCCGACACGCTCACTTATCGAATTACGTTTAGTGAATCGGTGCAAAATCTCGATGCCACTGATTTTTATGCCACAGGAACGACGGCAACCGTAAGTGTCGATGCCATTAGCGCGACGACTTACGATGTCACGCTTTCAGGCGATGATTTAGCGACATTGAACGGAAACGTCACGCTTTCATTGGCAAACGGACAAAACATTACTGATAGTGCCAACAATGCACTGCTAAACACGGTGCCAACAAGTACAAATAATCCGACTTATATTTTAGACAACACTTCTACACCTCCTGCGCTGACGTTGTTTTCTGACACTGGAAATAACAGTGCCGATCTTATTACCAACAATGGTGGTGTGAATGTGTTGGGCATTGAAAGTGGCGCGATGTGGGAATTTAGCACGGACGAGGGTAGCAGTTGGACAACGGGAACAGGCGCGGCGTTTAGTTTATCTGGTGATGGCAGTAAGTCCGCTATCGCACGTCAAATCGATTCATTTGGCAATATCAGTGCAAACAGTAACACGTTAAATTTTACGCTTGATACCAATGTCATCATTCCAACCGCTAGTTTATCTGTGGACACGGGAAATAGTGCAGGCGATAACATTACAAATAACGGCTTGTTTCAGATTTCAAATTTAGAAACGGGCGCGAGTTGGGAATTTAGCACTGACGGCACAAGTTGGACAACAGGCAGTGGCAACAGTTTTAACGTTTCGGGTGACGGTAATCAATCGGTATTTGTGCGCCAAACCGATGTGGCAGGAAATGTCAGTGCAAATAGTTCTGTGTTCAATTTCGTTTTAGATAGTTCAGTCGTATCACCAGTTTTAACGTTAGCCAATGATTCTGGAAATCACACCGACAACATCACGAATGACGGCACAATCAATGTGTCAAATTTAGAAATGGGCGCAAGTTGGGAATTTAGCTTTGACGGCACAAGTTGGACAACGGGCAACGGCAACAGTTTTAACGTTTCGGGCGATGGCAATCAATCGGTGTTTGTTCGTCAAACTGATCTGGCGGGAAATCTCAGCCTAAATCAATTATACACTTTCATATTAGATACGCTGGTTGTACCACTTACCCTGAATTTAGCCAATGATTCAGGAAATCACACCGACAACGTCACTAATGATGGCACAATCAATGTGTCAGGTTTAGAAACGGGGGCGAGTTGGGAATTTAGCTTTGACGGCACAAGTTGGACAACAGGCAGTGGCAACAGTTTTAACGTTTCGGGCGATGGCAACAAATCGGTGTTTGTTCGACAAACTGATGTGTCGGGAAATCTCAGTGCAAGCAGTTCTGTGTTCAATTTCGTTTTAGATAGTTCAGTCGTATCACCAGTTTTAACGTTAGCCAATGATTCTGGAAATCACACCGACAACATCACGAATGACGGCACAATAAATCTGTCGGATTTAGAAACGGGCGCAAATTGGGAATTTAGCACCGACGGCACAAATTGGACAACGGGCAACGGCAACAGTTTTAACGTTTCGGGTGACGGCAATCAATCGGTGTTTGTTCGTCAAACTGATCTGGCAGGGAATCTCAGTGCAAGCAGTTCAGTGTTAAATTTCATTTTAGATGGCTCGGTCGCATTGCCCGTCTTGACGTTAGCCAATGATTCGGGAAATCACACCGATAATGTCACCAATCACGGCGCAATCAATGTGTCAGGTTTAGAAACGGGCGCGACGTGGGAATTTAGCTCCGACGGCACAAGTTGGGCAACTGGAAACGGCAACAGTTTTGTTGTTGCGGTTGATGGCAATCAATCAGTGTTTGTTCGTCAATCTGATCTGGCGGGAAATCTCAGTCCAAATCAATTATTCTCTTTCATCTTAGATACGTTGATTGCATCGCCTACGCTGAATTTAGCGAATGATTCAGGAAATCACACAGACAACGTCACCAATGACGGCACAATCAATGTGTCGGGTTTAGAAGCTGGTGCGAGTTGGGAATTTAGCTCCGACGGTATAAGTTGGACAACAGGTAGCGGCAACAATTTTGTATTAACGGGCAACGGCAATAAAACCGTTCTGGTTCGCCAAACCGATTTGGCAGGTAATACGAGCATCAATGATGGGACGTTAAATTTTACGCTAAACAACGTCGTTGCAACCCCTAGCCTCTCGTTAGTCGAGGACACCGCTAAAAATAATGACCAAATTACGAACAATGGCACGTTTTACGTTTCTGGTTTGGATGTGGGTTCAACGTGGGAATTTAGCTCAGACGCAATAAACTGGACAACGGGAAGCGGCAATAATTTTACGCTTTCAGGTGATGGCAATTATTCAATATTGGTTCGTCAAACCGATGTGGCAGGAAATCTCAGCACAAACAGCTCGGCATTTAATTTTACTTTAGATACGACAATTGCAGCACCGATTCTTGCACTTGCAATTGTTGGCAGTGTGAGTAACAGCGGTGTCATTTTTGTATCGGGAATTGAAAATAATGCAACATGGGAATACAGCCTTGATGCAGGAAATATCTGGATTACAGGCACAGGCAATAACTTTGTTTTAAGCGGTGACGGGAACAAAACGGTCATTGCACGACAAACCGATGTGGCGGGAAATATCAGTGCTAACAACGCTTTGACTTTCACTTTAGACACAACCACCACCATTCCAGACCTCGCTTTAGTGAGTGATACAGGCATAAGCAACGACAACATTACCAATAATGGAAAGATTAGCGTTTCGGGTTTGGAAGCTGCGGCAACTTGGGAATTTAGCAACGACGATATTTCTTGGATAACGGGCAGTGGCAACAGTTTCAACGTTTCGGGTGATGGTGATAAATCGGTATTTGTTCGTCAAACCGATGTGGCAGGTAATCTTAGCCCTAATCGTTTATTCACGTTCACATTAGATACACAAGTTGCGCCGCCGACATTGAGCTTGGCAAATGATTCGGGGATAAGTGGCGACAATGTCACCAATAATGGCACGTTGAATGTTTTGGGGCTTGAAAACGCGGCTTTTTGGGAATACAGCTCAGACGGAATACATTGGATTACAGGCAATGGGTATAATTTTACGGTTTCAGGCGATGGCAATAAAAACTTAATCGTTAGACAAACCGATGTCACAGGAAATCTCAGCGCAAATAGTTCGCCATTGCTATTTACACTCGACAGCACAACCGATTTGGCCACATTAAAATTGTTCACAGACAGCGGGCAAAAAAACGATGACAACATTACCAACGACGGAACGGTTATTGTCTTTGGTTTAGAAAATAATGCAAATTGGCAATACAGTTCCGATTTTGGTGATACTTGGTTTACTGGCGCAGGTAATCATTTCACCTTGTTCGATGATGGCAATAAAACCGTTTTAGTGAAACAAACCGATCGTGCAGGCAATATCAATCTTAATAGTGCAATTTTAAATTTCACTTTAGACAGTGTGACAACGTTTCCATTATTAGCGTTGGCAAATGATACAGGGCAAAAAAATGACGGCATTACTCATGATGGCTCAATCACTGTCGCAAATTTAGAAAGCGGTGCAACGTGGCAATACAGCACAAATAACGGTGACACTTGGATTACTGGAACAGACAGCCGTTTTACTTTAAATGGTGATGGGAATAAAACAGTTATCGTCAAACAAACCGATTCCGCTGGAAATAGCAATATTTCGGCAATCAATTTCACTTTGGATACGCAAGCTCAAACCCTTGTTTTGACGTTAGCGCATGACACGGGAAACAACGTCGATGTAATTACCAGCGATGGCACGGTCACTGTTTTCGGTTTAGAAACGGGGGCGAGTTGGGAATACAGTTCTGATGGTGGTGATACTTGGTTTACTGGCACAGGCAATCATTTCACATTGCATGGTGATGGCAATAAAACAACGCTTGTGCGCCAAATAGATTC
>CAIRCR010000480.1 GCA_903877065.1 uncultured Pseudomonadota bacterium | reverse complement strand
GGTTAATTTGGTTGCCAGAAATGGAATCGGTGAAAATTCGAGTATCTTGTACGCCAGCATTTTTCAGAGCCGCGATTTGAATATCAAGTGATTGTTTGCTGGTTGATACACGGGCATAACGGGGTTCCAATACTAACGGGAGCGGATAAGCCATGACTGTTACCAATCACAGCTCTCCTAAGAACCGTGCGTGCAAGTTTCCCCGCACACGGCTCAAGCCTTTTTAAAGCCATTTTCATGACCCAGCATTAACAAGATTAAATCTGGTATCGCGTTGAGCAAAATACGTTATGTAAGCCGAATCATAAGGCGTTGCATCTGCTTTGATTTTCAAGTGTCGTTCAATTTTCACTTTGGCTAATTTAAACAACTTGAGATGCACTGGTTTTCCATCTGCTGTGTGCGATTTAGCATTAAACCACCACGTTACAGGCATTGGATGTTCAAAGTATTTATCATACCTCCACTGTGCATTCTTATTAGGATGTCTTCGTTTCACCCAGCGATAAAGCGTTTTAAAAATTGCATTATCTATTCTGCTAAACACTTCTTTTGAAACAACGTGACGAAAATAATTTGCCCAACCTCTCAGTTTTGGATTGAGTAATCGAATCAAATTTTCCGTTCTAATCGTTTGATGCGACTTGATTAACAGGCGAATATCAGCCAAGAAAGTTTTGATGCTTTTCTTAGACGGTTTAATTAACAACTTTCCATTATACTTCCGCAAGTTAAATCCTAGAAAATCAAAGCCCCAGTCAATATGTGTGATGTGCGTTTTCGTTTCAGATAGCATCAAACCTCGTTTTATAAGGAATGCCATCACAGCAGGTTTTACCTTCTGCTCAAGAACTTCTTTTGAGTTTCCAGTAATCACAAAATCATCGGCATAACGAATAACGTTAATTTTGTCGGTTTTATCGGTTGCTTGTTTAACAGCTTCTTCCAAACCATCTAACGCTAAATTCGCAAGTGCTGGTGAAATAATGCCACCTTGCGGCGTACCTGATTCCGTATCATAGAAAGCACCATTTTCCATATAACCAGCCGTCAACCATTGTTGCAATATGGTTTTGTCCATCAGAACATTTTCCATTAGCCAACGGTGACTAATTTCATCAAAACAGGCTTTAATATCGCCCTCAAAAATCCATTGAGCTGATGTTTTTCTTGATAACGATAGAAAACATTGCCCAATAGCATCAGCGGCACTGCGTTTGGGTCTGAATCCATACGAGTTTTTATCCGCTTGAATTTCTGCAACAGGTTCAAGAGCTAACAAATACAAGGCTTGCATTGCTCTATCCTGCATGGTTGGAATGCCTAACGGACGAGATTTACCATTCTTTTTGGGAATGTAAATTCGCCGCAGGGCTTGTGCCTTATAGCCTCGTCGTCTTAATGATTTTACCGCCTCATATTTCTGCTTTGGCGTTTGCCAACGTACATTATCAATCCCTGACGTTTTCGCTCCAGCGTTTGAACTCACTCGTTTTACCGCCAATAATTTAGCATGATGCGAATGTGTCAAAAGCCATTGCAAAGCCTTCACTTTGCCCCATTTTTCTTGTTGTACTGCCTTTGCAATACGCATTTGCAGTCGATGTACTTGTGATTGTGCTTGTTGCCAATTTACTTGGTTCCATCGCTCACCACTTGCTGGAGCTGCACCAGCAACAGAAATTTTCTGCACCATCATTTGCTCTTCTCCATGAAATTGATTCTGCAAACTCTTTTGCAATAAAAGACCAGTTGGACGTAGGCTCGCTTTCGCGTCAAATTACTTGAATTTGTATTCATACCGTTATAGCATGACGTTTGCTTTTTCCAACCTCTCAAACCTGCACTGCCATAGACTTGCTTCACAACAAATTTTCCTGCCATAACAGGAGCAATACAGGGTTTCCACGTTCCGCAAAAATAAGTATGTCGGGTTAGGTGCCAGCTCTCGACCGAGAAGCGTGATGGCTACGAGTTCACATTTCGGCAATTAAACTCCAGCTTCTGTTACCATTTTGGTTAAGCGTTCAATCAACCACTTACGCTTATTCGTACTGACGGTCTTTATCACTGATTCACATTTGTTCACCATACCAACTATCTAGCACTTACCCAGCT